>JAFANO010000133.1 GCA_019232645.1 Planctomycetaceae bacterium
TCTCCGGATCTCGAATTCGAGATTTCGAATTTCCCATCGGCGGACCAGGTGCACGAAATATCCCTGGAACCCGTCTGAGGGGTTTTCCGCGATCGCATCTCCGGGCCACATGGGGGGCGAGAGTGATCAGGCAAGGGAGCGAGCACGAATTCTCCCTCCTGAAACGACCGACGCTCTTCCGGTGTCTCGGGGGGTTGGCGCCCTGGGAACGGCGTAGCGTCCGCGATCGAAACTCACCCGGCCCGACCGCCGATGCAACCACCGCGCCCCGGCTCGGGTTGAAACCGGGGGAGATGCCCCCTACCATTGAAGATACCGAGGACTCATCCCCCGGAACCCGGCACAGGAGAGAAATCGGGGGAGAATCCCGACGTGGTGACGCCGCCGATCTACCTCGACAACCATGCGACGACGCGCGTCGACCCCCGCGTGGTCGAGGCGATGCTCCCTTATTTTTCCACGACTTACGGCAATCCCGCGAGCGTCTCGCACCGGTTCGGCTGGGACGCCGCCGCGGCGGTCGACCGCGCCCGCGAGCAGGTCGCCACGCTGATCGGCGCCGAGTCGAAGGAGGTCGTCTTCACCTCGGGTGCGACCGAGGCGAACAACCTGGCGATCAAAGGAGCGCTGGCCCACCTCAAGCGGAAGGGCAACCATCTGGTCACCGCCGCGACCGAGCACCGGGCCGTCCTCGACCCGATGAAGCGGCTGGCGCGCGAGGGCTGGGACCTGACGGTCGTCGCGTGCGACGAGCATGGCATGGTCTCGGCCGAGGCGGTCGAGGCCGCGCTGACCGACCGGACCATCCTGGTCTCGGTCATGGCTGCCAACAACGAGGTCGGCACGCTCAACCCCATCAGCGCCATCGGCCAGCTCTGCCATGCCCGCGGCGTCCTCTTCCACACCGATGCCACCCAGGCCGTCGGCAAGGTCCCGCTGGACGTCCGCCAGGACGCGATCGACCTGCTCAGCCTCTCGGCGCACAAATTATACGGCCCGAAGGGGATCGGCGCGCTGTACGTCCGCAGGCGCGACCCGCTGGTCCGCCTGACGCCGCTGCTCGACGGCGGCGGCCACGAGCGCGGGCTCCGGAGCGGGACGATCGCCGTGCCGCTGGTCGTCGGCCTGGGCGAGGCCGCGGACCTGGCCCGGCGCGAGCGGCCCGAGGAGTCGGCGCGGCTGCGGGGGCTCCGCGAGCGGCTCCACGCCGGCCTGGCCGCCCGGGTCGAGGCGATCGTGCTCAACGGCCACCCGACGCTCCGGCTGCCGGGCAACCTGAACCTGAGCTTCGCCTATGTCGACGGCGAGGCGCTGATGATGGCCATGCGCGACGTGGCCGTCAGCTCGGGCTCGGCATGCACGTCGGCCAACCCCGAGCCGAGCCACGTGCTGACGGCGATGGGCCGCGACGAGGACATGGCCCGCGCCAGCCTCCGGTTCGGCCTGGGGCGGTTCACCACCGCCGAGGAGATCGATTACGCCGTCGACGCCGTGGCCGACGCCGTCGCGCGGCTCCGGACCCACAGCGCCGCCTGGACGACCCGGGATCGCGTGGAGATTTGACCGTGGGGGTATGATTACCAGTGATCACCGGCGACCCCCCTATTTCTTGTCGAGCCGGGCGCGTCGGGTACCGAAAAGGAGATTCGTCTGATGTCTGTGACCCTGAGCGAGAAGGCCGCCACCGAAGTCAAGAAGATCATCACCGAGCAGAACCTCCCCGAGAGTACCGTCCTGCGGGTCGGCGTCCAGGGCGGCGGCTGCAGCGGTTTTTCCTATAGCCTGAACTTCGACACCACCACCAGCGAGCGCGACCGGATCATCGATACCTTCGGCGTCAAGCTCGCCGTGGACAAGAAGTTCGACCCCTACCTCGACGGTACCGTCGTCGACTTCTACGACGGCCTGGAGAAGCGCGGGTTCGTTTTCAACAACCCCAACGTCGTCAAGTCGTGCGGCTGCGGCAGCTCGTTCCAGGTCTGAACGACGCGACGTTCGAGGAGATTCTCGGGGTGGGTTCGGCCCACCCCGTTTACTCGGTGCTTGGTCCTTGAAGGATGGGGACCGTGCATATCGCCTCGGGCACGGACCGCCCGGTCCGAGGCCGTGAGGACTGTGCGCCGGATGATCCGGACCGCGGGCGTCTCTCCCCCTCGGCTCACCAGTTCCAGCTCGCGGCCAGTTCGTCGTTGACGACGCACCCCGCCGGCCATTGCCCACGGGAGAGCGTGACGATGCAGCGGGCGGCCATCTCGGCCATGTCGGCCATGGCCCGGACGTCGATGCCGCCGACGTGCGGGCTGAAGACGACGTTGGAGAGGCCGAGTAAGGGGTTGTCGGGCTCGGGGGGCTCGTCGTTGAGGACGTCGAGGCCCGCGCCGGCGAGGTGGCCCGAGGCCAGCGCCTCGGCCAGGTCGGCCTCGACGACCAGCCCGCCACGCGCCGTGTTGATCAGGTACGAGCCCGGACGCATCCGTGCCAGGGTCGCGCGGTCGAACAGCCCACGGGTCTGGACCGTCAGCGGCAGGTGGAGGCTCACGACGTCGGACTCGGCCAGCAGCGCGTCGAGGTCGAGCCGGACGATGCTGTGGCGGGCATCGAAGTCGGCGTCGGCCAGGGTATCGTGGCCGACGACGCGCATGCCGAAGGCCAGCGCTCGGGTCGCGACCGCGCGACCGATCCGGCCCAGGCCGACCAGGCCCAGCGTCTTGCCCCGGAGCGGCTGCACCAGTGCCCGGCTCCAGCCGCCGGCGCGGATGATCGTGTCGTTGCTGACGACGCCGCGGGTCAGCGCCAGCATGAGCGCGAACGTCTGCTCGGCGACGCTCTCGTGGTTGGTGCCCGGCGTGATCACGACGGCGATCCGCCGCGCGGTGGCGGCAGCGACGTCCACCGCGTCGTAGCCGACCCCCGTCCGCGCGATCACGCGGAGCCTCGGGGCCAGGTCGAGCAACTCGGCCGTGATCCGCTCACCGGCGGCGAGCATGGCGTCGACCTCGGGCAGTGTGGCGCGCAAGTCGGCCACGGTCAGGGTCTGATCCCCGGGCGGGTCGATCGGCCGGAACCCCGCGGCCTCTAAGATCTCACGAAACGGCCCGGGACGGCCGCGGAGCGACGTGGGGCCGATGAGGACGTTTGGCATGACAGAGTATTGAACCGCCCGGACGCCGCCTCGCCAAGGGGGGACCGAAATTCTCCCAGGGGAAGAGATCGCCCCCTATCTCCAAGAGTCAGTTTGCGAGGGCACCCTATGATAGACAATGACGCCAGAACCCGAGCGGGAGATGAAGCGATTTACCTGAAGCTCAATAGTGTGCCTCATCCAGGCGGCGCTCGCGCTCCGCTAAGATGGCGATCGTCTCCAGCCGCGCATCTTCCGCTGCAACCACGCGTGCGTCGGGGAAGGCGGCGGTGGCGAGTCCGGTCAAGGTATGTCCTGGCGGCATTTCGATGAATAACCGCACACCCAACTCGAAAAGCACCGTCGTCGCGTCGTGCCAACGGACCGCATACATCACGTTCCGGGCGAGGTCGTCCCGAATGACGTCGCGGTCACGCGTGACGCGGGCGCGGCGGTTGGTGACATACGGTATGCGCGGCTCCGCGACCACGACATCCGCCATGGCACGCTCAAGTTCCACAGCTACAGGTTCGAGCAGCCGACAGTGCGAGGGTACAGTGACCGCCATGCGCTCGGCCTTGCGCGCGCCCGCGCTGCGCGCCCGCCCCAGCGCGGCCTGGAGGCCCGCTTCCGCGCCGGCGATCACGAACTGCGTGGGAGCGTTGAGATTGGCGAGGTAGACAGGCGCCTCCGGGGTGCTGACCTGTTCGACGAGGGTAGAGATACTTCGCTCGTCCAGGCCGACGATGGCGGCCAGGCCATAGCCATGGGGGTAGACGCGCTCCATCATTGCTCCGCGTAAGCGAACCAGTCGGAGCGCGTCCGCGAACTGCAAAGCGCCGCAAACGACCGCTGCGGTGAATGCCCCCACCGATAATCCGGCGACCGCCTGCGGCTCGACGCCTCGAGTGCCGATGGCCCGCGCTATGGCGACACCCGCGATGACACAGGTGAGCTGCACAGCGACCGTGGACGCGAGTGCCGCCTCGCTATCCAGCTCGAACACGTCCTGACCAAGTACGTGGCTGGCCTCCTCCAGCGCGGCGGTAACCGGTTTATGGTCGGGTAGCCGGTGCAGGAAGCCGGGCGTCTGCGCCCCCTGTCCGGGAAAGAGGAAGGCGATGCTCATGAGAGATCTTCCCTGCCGATTTCCGGTCTCCACGGGTCTGCCACGAGTCGCGGGCCGTCCAGGGTCCGAAGCATGATCCTGGTCGCACCGGCGGCGTATTCGACGAGCGCCACGCCCCCGGCCGGTGTCTCCACCTGCACGTCGATGCGGATCGGCATCATGGCGAAAGCCACGACCAGCGCCCGGGCCGTCTCTCGCGGCAATTCGTTCGCGGCCCGCAGCACCAGGTCGAGATCACTGGTGGCGGTGACGCAAGGCGTACGGCTGGCCAGTTCGTAGCCCATGCTGCCGGCAGGTCCCCACGTCAATCCGAATGCCTCCATCAAAGATTGGGCACGGTCGAGCGCGGCGAAATGAGGCAAGTCGCGGCGGCGCGGGGCCTCTCGCCATGCACACCGGCCCGTCAAATCTTCCGGACGGATGCGCGACGCGACGGCTTGGGGCGGAAGCCAAGCTGCGAAGCGATCGCGGCGAGAGGGGCCGCGCACGCCTACGGGCAACCAGCCGCTTCGCTGGCGTGTGCGCCTCACGACCACCAGCGGCGCGCGGGCGAGGCAGCCTTGCACCCAATCAGGGGCCGGGACCTCGCCGACCAGGGCATCCCTACGTCTGAGCTCCACGAGGTCGTGGGGACGCGCATCCTCGCCGAGCCGGAGCGCCGGCCCACCGCGTTCGCCGCTGTCGTTCTTCATGGTCCTACCCTTCGACCGGCGATCAATACCGCGCCACGAGCATGATGGTCGCGGCCAGCGAGATCACGGAGAAGAGCGACGACGCGATCAGGGTCGACCCGGCCTCTTCGCTCCTCACGCCGTAGCCGACGCCGAAGACCACGCCGAAAAAGCCCGCAGGGATGGCAATCAACAGGATGGCCTGGCCGGCGATGGGCTCCGGGATGACGAGCAGGCGCACGACCCCCCAGGCCATCAGCGGCTGCAGCACGTTCTTCAGCAGCACTCCAGTGATCACATCAAGATTAATACGCAGGCGTTGCGCGGACAAGATCACGCCCGTCAGGAACAGCGAGGCGCCGGCGGTGGCTTTGCCGATCAGATCGAGCATGCGCCCCACCACGTCGGGCATGGGGACGTTGCTGAGCGCCACGATCACGCCGAGCATCGGTGCCCAGAAGATCGGGCGCCGCAGGGATTTGACCGTCGCTTTGAGAAAGCGCCGCACGGGCGATTCCGACACATCCTTTGATGTGGCGTTTTCGAGAAGGACCAGCGTCAGCGGTGTCACGGTGACCGCCCCGACGGCGATTGCCACGGCAACGCTGAGCGCGCTTTGCGAACCGTACACGCTCCCCAACAACGGGAGGCCGACGGAGGCGTAGTTGGGCAGGGCCACCGTCAGCGTCTGCACCGCGGCCTTGCCCGGCTCCACGCGGAACACCCGGTGCTGAAGCAGGAGCTCCACCACGAAGATGATGAGCATGGCGAGGGTCAGGACCAGCATCAGCTTGCCGTTCTCGATGATCACTCGCTGCGGCGTCCGCGAGATGGCCGTGAAGAGAGCTGCCGGCAGGGCGAATGTCATGACCAGGACATTGAGATTCGCCACGTTGAGATTGTCGACCAAGCGCCGACGGCCGGCGAAGTACCCGAGATACATGACGAAGAACACCGGCGCGAGCGCGTTGAGAATCATGATTTCCATGGGGCAGACCCCCTGATTTACGTGGGGAGTCACTTGTCCAGAAGGTCCGAATCCTCTTCTCGAATACCGGACGCAGGATCAGCGGCACTCATTGGCCGCCTGGGTGCGGAAGCATCTGGGCACCAATCCTCCCCTTGTTGGCCTTGAGAGGTGGTTCCGATCAGGCGACCGACCACTGTTCCGTCAGCCGTCGACGGACCTCGATGGAAGCGGCGCGGTTTTCCTCCGCCGCGGCAGACGAGAGGCGGCTGCGAAGATCGTTCGGGCTCGATCGGGCGTCAGAAACCGCCGCGATGAGCTCTCCGCGAATCCGCTCGACCTCGCCGGCGGAGGGCGCGTCGGCATTCACGCCCTCGATCAGCTTGTGGAGCAGGCCAAGTTTGGCGTAAGTGCGGATGTCATACGACATCGGCAGGATCGTCTCGCCGAGCTCCTCGAGCTCGGCCACGCCCCGCAAGGTCACGCGCGCGGCGGCCTCCTTGCCCATGGCATGGACCAGCACCCCCGGGTCATCCAGCGCGAGGATGCGGTTGGCCTGATAGCCATGCGCCAAGAACGCGCCGGACATGGCCCGCCCCACCAGCAAGGCGATCACGGGATGCCCGGCGAGGCGCGCCGTGGCGTAAGCGTCGGCCGCCGCCGCGCAGGCGAGATGGATGCCGAGCAGCTCTTCGCGCCGGCCATAGGCTTGGCTGGTCACGTCGACCAGGGCGATGATGGGACGGCGCGTGCCGTTCGCATCGGCATCGATGGTTTCGCGGACGTATTTCGCAAGGGTCCACGCCTCTTGGAGGCCGACTTCGCCGCCGCGGGCGCGAGGGAAGCGGTTCTGCGGATCGGGCACCACCGCCAGGAAGCGCGCCGTTTCCTTGCCCAAAGGCGCGTCTCCCCGCCGGACGGATGCCGGACCGCCCGGCACGAGGCCGTTCCGGCCGGTCAGTGCCTGGAACCAAATCTGGCCGCGGCTCTCGACCCTGCATTCGCCGTTCATGCTGTTGCTCCTTGGTCCCACAGCGCGCGAAGGGCCTTGCCGTCGAGCGGCTGCGAGGGATCAATCGCGGCGAGACGTTCGAGGAAGAGCTTCACTTGCTCGCTCCGGGGCTGTTTCGGCAGCCCGCGCCGGAATGCATCGCGGACGGCCTCGGCGATGGCGACCGCGTCGTCCTCGACCAACGTGTCGGCCAGGCCGACCGCGTGCCGCTGCTCGCCGCCGATGAGGCTCCAGATCAGTTGGCGATCCGACGAGTCGAGCTCCTCGATGCCCGCTTCCTGCTCGATGACCTCGGGACCGTTCATGCCAAGCCGCGCCTGACGTGTCACGATCAGGTGGCTGCACAACGCCGCCGCCAGCGACATGCCGCCGAAGCAGCCCACCATGCCGGAGATGACGGCGACCACCGGGACGTGGCGGCGCAACGCCACGATGGCGGCCTGGATCTCGGCGATCACCGCCAGCCCCAGATTGGCCTCCTGCAGCCGCACGCCGCCGGTCTCCAGCAGCAGGACAGGGCGGGTCGGGATGCCTTGTTCGTGGTCCTGACGGGCGAGCTCCAAGGCACAGGCGATCTTGCTCCCGCCGACCTCGCCCATGCTGCCACCCTGGAAGGCACTCTCGATGGCGGCAATCACAGCAGGCTGACCGTCGATGCGGCCGCGCGCCACGATCACCCCATCGTCCTCCTGCGGCACGATGCCCTGCATCGGCAGCCAGGGGGAATGCAGGCGGTCGAACGGCCCCAGCAGCTCGTGGTAGCCGCCGGGATCGAGCAGCGCCTCGGCCCGGTCGCGCGCCGAGAGCTCGATGAAGCTGCGGCGCTTCAGGAAGCGCTCCAGATCGGGGACGGCGGCACTCATGACTGGCTCTCCTCGACGGCCTGCTGCAGGCGCAGTGCGACGATGCCCGGCGTCGCGCCGAAGTCGTTGATTTCGATGGCGGCGGCACCCTTGTAACGGGAGAAGAAGCGATCCAGGACGTTCTTCCAGATCGCGCCGTAGCCGTCCACGCTGGTGCGGATGCTGACGTGGGCCTGACCGTCGTTGGACGGTTCGAGCAACACCTCAAGATCACCCGAGCCGACCACGCCGACATGGACGCGGCGTGGCACGGTTTCTTCCGCGGGGTAGTCGAGTTTGATCATCTCCATTGCGGTCACCTCCACGCTGACGATGGGCGGGGCATCCGCCCTGGACGCGCGCCCACACGGTCCAAGAACAGGACAGCGGCCAGCAGGTCGGCGCTGCCTCCTGGTGAGGCGTTGAGCGCCAGGAGTTTGGCATCGAGACGGGAGAGGGCCTGACGGCCCATGGCCGTGGACGCTCCGCCCGCCTCCAGCACGGCCCGTGCCCCGCGCCGCGCGGTCGTCGATGCGGCGCGGCCACCGCGATGCAGCAGGCAGGTGTCATCGAGGCTGGCCATGAGGGACATCAGCACATCCAGCCGCACGTCCTCCTCCGCGAGTCCACGTGCGCGGCCGACGAGCAAAGCCGGCAAGCCGATGTGCGCGACGTGGGGAAAGCCCGAAGTCGCCTCTCCGCGTGCGCCGGCGACCCCATAACGAAGGCAAACGCGCGAACCGTTGCTGTCTCCCGCCGGTGCGAAGCGGTCGGGATAACGCGCGACCTCCGCGGCACGGGCCGCGATCCTGCCGGCGGTGCGATCCGCGTCGGCCATCGCCACCCCGGCAGTCAGGAGGCCCAGCACCCAGATCGCCCCGCGATGGGCATTGCTGCCGCCCGTCGCGGCGAGCATGGCGCGTTCCCCTTCACGGCCGATGACAGCCAACGTTTCCCGGAGCGATCGGCTCGGCTCCTGACCGAAGGCCGCGTCGGCCATGGCGGCAAACGCGCCGCGCAATGAGTTTGCCGAACGCAGCATCGTCGGCAGGTCGAGATCGGCATGCGCCCCGCAGCCGCGCCGGTCGACGAGTGCCGGTTTGGGGGTGAGGTGCGCCTCGTCGATCAGCGCGGTGACGGCGAAGTCTGCGAGCAGGGCACTGTTGACCACGACCGCGCGCGGCGGATGCCCCGTCCTCCGGCGTACCCTCGCGAAGCCATATGTGATGGCGCTCATGCCGCCCTCTCACCAGTTACGGAACCTGGAGGGCGGCTGGTACAGCCCACCGGACCAGGCGACCAGCTCCTCGATGCTTCGGGCGGCGAGCAGGGAGCGCTTGGCATCGGTCCGGCGCACCCCGATGTCCTCCGGAAAGGCGACGATGCCGCGTCGGCGCAGATCGGCGGTGCGCTCGGCGTTCGCCTTCATGCCGACCGGTGTGGCCCCGGCCACCGCGGCGATCGCGGCGCGGCGTTCCTCGATGCCCTCGGCCTTGTAGAGGTAGGCGATGCCTTCTTCGGTGACGGCGTGGCTCACATCGTCGCCATAGATCATCACCGGGGCGATCGGCATGCCGCTGGCCTTGCCGACCTGCACGGCGTCCAGTGATTCGACGATCACCGGCTGGCCGCCTTTCTGATAGGTTTCGGCCAACTGCACCACCAGCTTGCGCCCGCGTACCACGTCGCCTTCCGCGGTGATCAGGCTGAGCCAAGCGGGTGTGCTGTGGCGCCGTCCCTTGGGGTCGTGCCCCATATTGGGCGCGCCGCCGAAGCCGGCCAGGCGGCCGAGGGTGACGGTGGACGAGTTGCCGTCCGGGTCCATCTGCAAGGTCGAGCCGATGAACAGATCGACGCCGTACTGGCCGGCCAACTGACACAGCACGCGATTGGAACGCAGGCTGCCGTCGCGGCCTGTGAAAAAGATGTCCGGACGTGCCCGGATGTAGTCCTCCATGCCGACCTCGCTGCCGAAGCAGTGCACGCTCTCGACCCAGCCGCTTTCGATGGCAGGGATCAGGGTGGGGTGAGGGTTCAAGGTCCAGTTGCGGCAGATCTTGCCCCGGAGGCCGAGGGCCTCGCCGTAGGTCGGCAGCAGCAACTCGATGGCCGCGGTATCGAAGCCGATGCCGTGGTTGAGCGAGGTGACGCCATGGCGTTCGTAGATGCCCCGAATCACCATCATGGCCATCAGGATCTGGAGGTCGTTGATGTGCCGCGGATCACGAGTGAAGAGGGGCTCGACCGCGAAGGGACGATCGGCGACCACGACGAAATCGACCCAGGAGCCGGGGATGTCGACGCGCGGCAACTCGTCGGTGAGCTCGTTCACCTGGGCGATGACGATGCCCCGTCGGAACCCGACCGCCTCGACGATGGTCGGCGTGTCTTCGGTATTCGGGCCGGTGTAGAGGTTGCCGTCGGCGTCGGCTTTCTCCGCGCAGACCAGCGCGACGTTCGGCGTGAGGTCGACGAACATTCGAGCGTAAAGCTCGACGTAAGTGTGGATCGCCCCGATCTCGAGCTTCTTGTCCTCGAGTAGCTGCGCCACCCGCAGGCTCTGCGGGCCGGCAAAAGCGAAATCGACCCTCCGTGCGATGCCCCGCTCGAACAGCGCGAGATGCTCGGGCCGGCTAATGCTTGAGATCAGGAGGTGGACGTCGTGGACCTCCTTCGGATCCACCTGTGCAAACGACCGTGATAAGAAATCCGCCTGTTTTTGGTTGTCGCCCTCCAGCGCCACGCGGTCGCCGGGAGCAATCAGGGACTCCAGCGCCTCGATGATGCGCCCGGCCGGCAACACCTTACCCTCGGCCCAGGGAGCAACGCTGCCGAGGCGCCGCGCCTTGTTCTCTCCGCGCGTGTCCCACGAGCGCCCGGCGGCGCGGCCTTCTACTGATTGGACCATCAACAAACTCCTTTGGCTCATCCGGGATTCCGGGGTGGTCATACGCTTCCCAGGAATTTCCTGCGCATTCGCGGACCTATGGAGCGGCGCAGATGCTCTTGACCTGTTCGGCATCCAGGCACACGGCACTCAGGCTCCGCACGGCCTCGTCCTCCAGTTCGTCGTCATCACGGTCCACTCATTCTCGTCCCATGGGCCGCGTTTTCAAGCCGCGTGTCCTTCGCTACACTAGTGAGGGTGGCCCGAGGGGCCGAATCCCGACCGGTCGCGACGAGCCATCGGTCGAGACGGAGGTCGCCGCCCGGTCGGCCGGGCCTCGGCCCCACGTTGGATGAGGAGTCTCCATTTGAATCGACTCTGGCAGGCACTGAAAGTCTTCTGGCGGACGCTGACCGACCCGGATTTCGCTGCGCGAGTGGTCCCCCTGCTGGTCAAGGCCCCCACCGGCCCCGACCTCCGAGTCCTGGCGTTGCTGCAACGCGACGGCCGCCTGATCGATTTCCTCGAGGAAGACATCGACGCGTACACCGACGCGCAGATCGGGGCCGCCGTCCGCGATATCCACCGCGGCTGCCGCAAGTCGCTCCATGAATACCTGACGATCGAGCCGATCATGATCGAGGGCGAAGAGGCCCGGGTGATGATCGCGGCCGACTTCGACCCGGCCGAGATCCGCCTGATCGGCAACGTCGACGGGGCGCCGCCGTTCCAGGGGGTGCTGAAGCACCATGGCTGGCGCGTCAAGGAGGTCCATCTGCCCGTCTTGCCCGCGGCCCGCGACGCCTCGTCGGTGCTCTCTCCGGCGGAGGTCGAGGTCGTGTAGCCCCGCGCCGCGGGGCCTCCCGAGGGACATCCATGTCACGCTTCGTCGTCGGAATCGACCTGGGTACGACCAACAGCGCCTTGGCGTACGCCGACACGCGCGCCGCGACGGCCGACGCCGCCGCGCCGATCCGGACGCTGGCCATCCCCCAAGTCGTCGGGGTCAATGACGTCGCCGAGCGGCCGGTCCTGCCGTCGTTCCTCTACCTGGCCGCGCCCAAGGAGTTCCCGGCGGGGGGGATCGACCTGCCCTGGGAGGGGCCGGGCGACCGCATGGTCGGCACGTTCGCGCGCGAGCACGGCGCCAAGGTGCCGGGCCGGCTGGTCAGCTCGGCCAAGAGCTGGCTGTCGCACGCGGGGGTCGATCGCCGCGGCGCGATCCTGCCCTGGAGCGCCGCCGCCGACGTGGCCAAGGTCTCGCCCGTCGAGGCGTCGTCGGCCTATCTGGCCCACCTGCGCGACGCCTGGAACCACCTGATCGCGGGCCAGACCGCCGACGACCGGCTCGAGCGGCAGGACGTGTTCCTGACCGTCCCCGCGTCGTTCGACGCCGTGGCCCGCGAGCTGACGGTCGAGGCCGCGCGCGCGGCGGGGCTGGAACAGGTCACGCTCCTGGAAGAGCCGCAGGCCGCCTTCTACGCCTGGCTGGCCGCGCAGGGGGAGCGATGGCGGAAGAAGGTCAAGGTCGGCGACCTGCTGCTCGTCTGCGACATCGGCGGCGGGACGACCGACTTCACGCTGATCGCCGTGACCGAGCAGGACGGCGACCTGGCGCTGACGCGGATGGCCGTCGGCGAGCACATCCTGCTCGGCGGCGACAACATGGACCTGGCGCTGGCGCACGCCGTGGCCGCCACGCTGCCCAACGGCATGGAGGGGCTCGACGCGACCCAGCGGATCGCGCTGGGGCATGCCTGCCGGGACGCCAAGGAGGCGCTGTTCTCGAACCCCTCGAAGGCCGCGGTGCCGGTGGCGGTCCTGGGCCGGGGCTCGAAGGTCATCGGCGGCGCGGTCAAGACCGAGCTGACCCGGGAGACCTTGACCCGGGTCCTGCTCGACGGCTTCCTGCCCCGTGTGGCGCCGACCGACCTGCCGGCGCGGGGGCGTCGGGTCGGCCTGACCGAGATCGGCCTCCCCTACGCGGCCGACCCGGCGATCACCCGCCACGTGGCGCGGTTCCTCGGCCAGCAGGCCGGCTCGCTGCATACCGGGGGAAATTTCGTCAAGCCGTCGGCCGTGCTGTTCAACGGCGGCGTCTTCAAGGCCGGCGAGCTGCGCACGAGGGTCGTCGAGGTCCTCTCCGCCTGGGCGGGCGAGGCGGTCCCTTCCCTGGAGGCCACCGACCTCGACCTGGCCGTGGCGCTGGGGGCGGCCTACTACGGCCAGGTCCGTCGCGGCAAGGGGATCCGGATCCGGGGCGGCGTCCCCCGCTCGTACTACGTGGGCATCGAGACCGCGGCGCCGGCCGTGCCGGGCATCGCCCCGCCGATCAAGGCGCTCTGCGTGGTCCCGCTGGGGATGGAGGAGGGGACCGAGGCCGACGTGCCCGGCCCCGAGTTCGGCCTGGTCGTCGGCGAGCCCGCCGAGTTCCGCTTCCTCGGCTCGACCACCCGCCGCGACGACCCCGCCGGCCTGGTCCTCGACCGCTGGCAGCCCGAGGAGCTGCAGGAGCTCGCCCCGATGGAGACCGTCCTGCCCGCCGAGGACGGCCAGGCCGGCGAGGCCGTCCCGGTCCGCCTGCACGCTCACGTCACCGAGGTCGGCACGCTCGAGCTCTGGTGCAACAGCACCCGCGACCCGAGGCGCTGGAAGCTCGAATTCAACGTGCGCGAGACCTCGGAGGAAGTCCCCTGAAGGTCCGCCGATCGGGGATCAAGGCCATCAGGATCCGGCGAGGGGACCGTCGCCTGAAGGCGACGGTCGTTGACCGTACCATCAACGCTGATAGTAACCGGGCATGGCGGGCTGGGGAGCGTAGGGCTGGTAGTTGTAGTAATACGGGGTCGCCCCGTAATAGGACTGGTAGTTATAGGGATTGGGTCGGGACGCCTGGGTCATCCGACGGGCGGCGCGGGCCCGGGCGGCCTGCTGCCGTCGGGCGTATGTGTTCCCGTAATAGTTGTAGAAGAGGCTCCCCTGCTGGAAGGGGAAATCGGCATAAGTGTTTTGGGCCGAAGCGGGTCGGGCTCCGAACCCGAAATCGGTGGCGAGGGCCAGGAGGCCGGCCAGTACTACGGTTCGCCATCGGAGCGTCATGGGCATTCTCCCCGGTCGGCCGGGCCTCGGGATCGAGTCGTCCTCAGCGTCTCGGACGGGGGGCGGGACGAGACGGGTCGCATGAGTCCGCGCCGGATCGACAGGAGGCCAGGCCGTGCGTTCGTCTCTCGAAAAAAGGGCCGGCGATCACCTCTCCATAGATTATAGGCGCGTCCCCGGGGCATTCGAGCCCCGCGATCCCTGCACCGGACCTCCTGTCCCTCGGGTGCTTGGGGACGGATACAATGGGACGCCGAGGCGGACGAAGTTCCCGTCGGGCATGACGCTCTCCGGTCCCGGGTCGAAGGCCGAGCCGAGCGATATCCAGTCATAGGAGTCTCTGACATGAGCGGAGGTCTCAAGCGCGTCTTCGGTATCGACCTGGGGACGACCTACTCGGCGATCTCCTATATCGACGAGCACGGCAAGCCCGTGGTCGTCCCCAACCAGGAGAGCGAGCGGATCACTCCGTCGGTCGTGCTCTTCGACGGTGACAGCATCATCGTCGGCAACACGGCCAAGGAGTCGGCCAAGGTCGAGCCCCACCGCGTGGTCTCTCGGATCAAGCAGCATATGGGGGACCCCAACTTCGTCTTCGAATACGAGGGTCAGGTCTATAGCCCCGAGGACATCAGCTCGTTCATCCTCCGGAAGGTGGTCGGCGACGCCGAGGCCGCGCTGGGGGACGAGGCGATCCGCGACGTCGTGATCACCTGCCCGGCCTACTTCGGGACCGACGAGCGCGAAGCGACGGCCAACGCCGGCCGGTTGGCCGGCTTGAACGTCCGGGCGATCCTGAATGAGCCGACCGCCGCCGCGATCGCCTACGGCCTGGAGCAGGCCGAGGACCAGACCGTGCTCGTCTACGACCTCGGGGGCGGCACCTTCGACGTCACGATGATCGCGATCAAGGACCGCCTGATCCGCGTCATCTGCACCGGCGGCGACCACCGCCTCGGCGGCGTCCTCTGGGACGAAGCCATCGTCCTGTATCTGGCCGACCAGTTCCGGGAGCGGACCGGCGTCGCGTCGGACCCGATGGACGACCCCGAGGTCCTCAACGACCTCTTCCTCCAGGCCGAGCGGGGCAAGAAGACGCTCACCCAGCGCGAGAAGGCCCCCTTCCGCGTCACCCACGCCGGGCAGCAGGCGCGGGTCGAGCTGGAGCGGGCCAAGTTCGAGGAGATCACCCGGCACCTGCTCGACCGGACCATCGAGCTGACCCGCGAGATGCTCGCCGAGGCCAACGCGAAGGGCGACTCGCACTTCGACAAGATCATCCTGGTCGGCGGCGCGACGCGGATGCCCCAGGTCCGCGACCGGATCGTCGCCGAGCTCAAGCTGGTGCCCGAGAGCTTCGACCCCGACGAGGCGGTCGCCAAGGGCGCCGCGCTGTTCGGCCTCAAGGAGGCGCTCCAGGACGAGGTCAAGGAGATCCTCGCCCCGACCATCCCCGAGGCCGAAGGGCAGGGGGGCCAACTCGACCTCGACGCCGTCAACGCGGCGCAGGTGACCGAGGCGCTCGACCACCTCGAGCAGCACCTGGGCTTCACCCTGACCGGCCCGGTCCGCGAGCTGGTCAATACCCGGATCGTCAACGTCCTGAGCAAGAGCCTGGGCGTCGTCGCCCGCGACGACCGCAACCACGATGTCGTCGTCTACCTGCTGCCGCGCAACGGCGAGGTCCCGATGGAGCGGAGCAGCGACTTCGGCACCGACGTCGCCGACCAGGCGGGCGTGGACATCCGCGTCATGGCTGGCGAGCGCGACAGCCCCGACCCGCTCGACTGCAAGGACGTCGGCATCGCGACCCTGAACCTCCCCGCCGGCCTGCCCGCGCGGAGCCCGATCCGCGTCAAGTTCGCGATCGACCGCGACGGGAGGTTGAGAGTCACCGCCACCGACCTGACCAGCGGCGGCTCGATCGACGTCGAGTTCGAGACCGAGGCCGTCATG
>JAFANO010000373.1 GCA_019232645.1 Planctomycetaceae bacterium
CCGAGGAGGGACGTCCGGTCGAGGCGCCAGGCGTCGGGCGGGGAGTCCCACGCCAGCCCCGGGTCGAAGCGTGCCAATCCCGAGGCGATCACCCAAGCGACCGTCGCGAGCATCCCGGCCCAGAGCGCGACCATGAGCCGGCCCGCCACCTCGATCCGGCGATAGGCGAGTTTCGTGATCGCCATCATCAGGGCCATCGCGAGCAATTGGCCCCGCGTCACGCGCCAATCGAGCGCGCCGAGCGTCGGGTCGGCGGCCCGCACGTGCCAGGCGGCCCGCTTCAGGGTGGGCCAGAGGAAGCCGACGTACTGCGCCAGGCCGATGGCGCCGGAAGCGATCTCGAGCGGGCCGCTGAAGAGGAACTGCCAGGTGAAGAGGAACTTGAGCAGCCGCCCGGTGCGCGACTGGCCGTAGACGGCGTCGAAGAAGTGGTACGTCCCGCCCGAGCCCGGGAAGGCCGCGGCCAGCTCGCTCCAGACGAGGCCGTCGGCCAGGGCCACCGCCGCCCCCAGGAGCCATCCGACCATCGCCCGCGGGCCGCCCAGCGTCGCCACGAACGCCGGGATCGTGATGAACGGCCCGATCCCCACCATCATCGCCATATTCATGCTTACGGCTTGCAACAACGAGAGCCGTCGACGGAGCATGGCCGGCGTCGATCCCCCGGGGCGATTCCCGCGCGGCGTGCGTCACGTCGCGATGATTCCCGATGATCGGGGGATTCGCCCCGGAAATCCAGCGGCGTGCGGCCGAGGGCCCCTGCGTCTCTCCCGCCCCGTCCGCTCGCCAACTGTCGCGTTGGCGGTCGTCCTCTGGCTGCTCGACTGGCCAGGACCGGGGCCGGAGAAACCCCACCGCCCCGGGACCGTAAACCTTGGCCTTGAACAGCTCGGAGGAGATCCCCGGGTTTCCGTCCTCTCGGTCCGCAAGCGACGCGGTCCGTATGATGATCGGGACGATCCCGGGCGAAGATGGGGTGGTGCACGGGGGCCCGATCGACAACATGAGGGGGTGAGGTATGACGTATGGAGGAGAGGGCAGAATTGATGAGCGGATCGGGCCTGATCTCCGTCCGAGCGTCCGGGATCCACGGGCTCGGTTGCTTTGCCGCCGCGGAGATCCCCGCCGGGACGGTGGTCATCGAGTATCGGGGCGAGTTGATCGACCGCGCCGAGGCCCTGAGGCGGGATGATCGAGGGCGGCCGGGATCTAGCCCGTATGTGTTGAACGTCAGCGAAGACCTCTACATCGACGGGGCCGTCGGCGGGAATGAGGCGCGGTTCATCAATCACTCGTGCGAGCCCAACTGTCGGGTCCGACGGGTCGGCGGGCGCGCCTGGATCGTGGCGGCCCGCACGATCACCGAGGGGGAGGAGTTGAGCTTCGATTACGATTATGAGGGCGACCCGCAGGGGCCCTGCCGCTGCGGCGCGAGGACGTGCCGCGGCTACCTCTGAGCATTCGAGGGAGGACGGGGTCGGGGCGGTTTGCTTCGCGTCTCGGGGGCGGGCCGCTCAGGTTTGGGGCGTGAACAGGATGATCTCGACGCGGCGCGGGGGGAGGTCGCGGGCCTCCTCGAGCAGCCCTCGGGGGGCCTGGGTGCCGAAGCCGACGGCAGCGATCTTGCGGCTGCCGAACCAGCCGATGGTATCGATCGCATGTCGCGTGACCAGGTACTTGCGGACGGCGTCGGCCTGCTCCTGGGTCAGGACCTGTGCCAGGTCGCGGTCGCGGTCGTCGTCGGTGAAAGCGGCGATGACGACTTCGGACCTGGGGCGCTGGGCGGACTTGAACCAGGCGGCGACCTCGTCGAGGCGACGCCGGCCTTCGGCGGTCAGGACCGAGCGGCCGGGCTCGAAGAGGTCGGCCTCGCGGAGGGTCTGGCTGTCGCGGTCGGCGCCGGGGTGGAACAGGACGCGGTCGCGGTCGAAGAACGAGCGCTCGTTGAAGTAGCGCGACAGCGGCCAGGTCCGCTTCAGCGCGGCCAGGTTCTCCTCGAGGTCGTTGAGGGTCCGCTCGCCCCGGTCCGACAGCGCCACGAGCTTGCGGTACAGCTCGTCGTCGTGGACGAACCTGCCGAGGCTCCCCTCCCCCTTGCGGATCGACCCGGCGACGGCGTTGATCTCGCCCAGCCCGCGCTCGGCGGCCAGCGCGACCGCGTCGATCCGGCGGAGCGAGGCGGTGGCCTGGGCGAGCAGGTCGGCCACCTCGATCGGCCGCTCGGCGGCGATCACCCCCGAGGCGCCCAGCGGCGGGGCATCGGGCCGGCCCGGAAGGAGCTCGACGACCTTGGCCCCGACGACCCCCTCGGCGACGATCCGCGCCGTCGCGTCGCGGCGGACCAGCGGCCGAAGCCGCGCGTCGACCCGGAAGACCAGCCGGACCGGCTTGCCCGGCGCCGAGGGTGGCTCGATCGCCTCGACCACCCCCGCGTCGATCCCCTGCAACTGGACCCGCTGCCCGACCTCCACCCCGCCGATCGTCGCGAAGTCGGCGCGGACCCGAAACGTCTCTTGCACCCGCCACTGGCGGCCCGCTACCGCGACGATCCCGAACCCGCCCAGCGCCAGGACCGCCAGGACAAACCCGGCATTGGCCAGCGCCCGCCACCGCCCCAGTTCTCGCCTCATGTCGAAACGCCCTTCGCCGTTGCGATCTCCAGGATGATCGTCTCGTGTCGAGGATTCTAGCCCGTCCAGCCGATCGCGGCCACCCCCGCCTGGATCCAGGGGACCATCACCACGTTGGCGACGAAGACCGCGATCATGGCCCGGACGACGCCCCGGGTGGCGGCATGGCCGACGGCCTCGGTCGAGCGGTCGGCGTTCAGGCCGGTCCAGCATCCGACCAGGCCGATCAGCAGGCCAAAGACGGCCGTCTTGAGCGTCGCCGGGACGACGTCGCAGAGCTGGACGTAGGCCAGCGCCTTGTGCCAGAAGACCTGTGCCGAGAGGCTGCCAGCGACCTGCTCGGCCACCATCCCGCCGAGCACCGCGGCGGCGTCGAGGACCACCGTCAAGAGCGGCAGGGCCGCGGCGCAGGCGAGCGCCCGGGGAGCGACCAGGGTCGGCACCGGCGGGGCGCCGAGGACCGTCAGGGCATCGACCTCCTCGGTCAGGGCCATCGAGCCCAGCTCGGCTGCCAGCCCCGCCCCCATCCGGCCCGCCACCAGCAGGCCCGCCAGCATCGGCCCGGTCTCGACCATCACCGCCACCGTCAGGATGCTCGGCAAGGTCGCCTCGACCCCGTAGGTCACCAGGAGCCGGCGGGTCTGGAGCCAGGTGACCAGCCCGACACTGATGCCCGCGACCGCGATGATCGGCAAGCTCCCCCACGCCACGCGCTCGAACTGCCGGACCACCTCGGCCCTGCGCCGGACCGTCGACCCCGGGATCGCCCCGGTCGCCCGGAACGAGAAGTCGACGAACTGGCCCAACCGTTCGAGCTGATCGATGACTCCGCCCAGCATCGCCCCTCCTCCGTCCGAATGATATGCTTCCCAGAACGCTCCTGCACAGTCGGGGCGGCTCAGACACCACGTGGTATGGGCCAGCCGTCTCGGCTGACCGGGCACAAACTTCCTGGAAAACGTATGAGTAGGCATTCGTTGCGCAACCCGGGATCTTGCCGGACCCGGAAAATCCGCGACCCCGCCATGTAAACGCGGAAATCGCGCTCCCGGGACACGGGACTTCCCCGGAATCTCCCATAACTCAAGGAAACGCGACGGAAGAAGTGAGAGCTCCTCGAATCCCGCGGCCTCTCTGGATGGCCAGGAGTGCACGTCCCCCGTCCATCCCGGTCGTGAGTGGACCCGGGCTCACCGGTCGCGATTGTCACCACGGAGATGAAAGCCATCCTCATCGCCCCAGAATCACTACGCCCCGATCCCCGAGCCCTCCCGCGCGGTCCTGCTGGGATTGGGTCCGCCAGTTTGGTCCTGCTCACCCGGTGGCGTCTTTGCTCGGCGAATCGAGAAGGCATGGAGATCGGTCCGTCCCGACGGCACTCGATCTCAACCGAACGTTCTCTATCACTCCCGAGGCCCCCGCAGTGACCGGTCCATTGGATCGGCTCCACGGAGTCTTCCCCCTTTCTCACGAGCGATGCTGAGCGGGGCCCTCGAGTGAAACTTCGGCCCGAAGGATTGGACCGGAAAGGGAAACATCGCCGATGAGAATATGGAGAGTTTCTCGATTCGCAGAATGAAAAAAGCAAGAAGGCGGTCTTGGTTTTTTGCAGAAAATACAATTTTTACGTAAAATGTACAGGAGGTGAATGGTCGTCCGGCTGGGGAATACCCTT
>JAFANO010000391.1 GCA_019232645.1 Planctomycetaceae bacterium
CAGGTACGACCAGAGGCCGTGGCGGATCATCAGCGGCATCATCACGTTCTCCAGCGCCGAGAGCTCGGGCAGCAGGTGGTAGAACTGGAAGATGAAGCCGAACGTCCGGTTCCGCAGCGCGTCGCGGCGGCGGTCGGGCAGGTCGTCGATCCGCCCGCCGTCGAGCCGGACCGCGCCGGCGTCGGGGGCGTCGAGCAGGCCGAGCACGTGCAGCAGCGTGCTCTTGCCCGAACCGCTGGCCCCGACGATCGCCAGCAGCTCGCCCCGCTCCACGTGCAGGTCGACCCCCCGGAGCACCGGGACCGTCGTCTTGCCCTTCTGGTAGGACTTCTCCAGCCCGACCGCCGCGAGGTGGATCGACATCTCGCCCGCCCTCCAAGCCCGATTGGATGGAGCCTCCCCGGGTCCCACGCGCCCGGGCCCGCGATCGTCGCCTCTCGCCTATTCGAACCGCAGCGCCTTGACCGGGTGCAGCCTGGCGGCGCGCTGCGCCGGCCAGACGCTCGCGGCGGCGGCGATGAACAGCGCGCCGCCGACGATCCAGAAGACGGTCCAGGGCTCGACCAGGGTGGGGATCTCGTTGAAGTAGTAGATCGAGTCGTCGAAGACCTTGCGGCCGGTCAGCCGGCTCAGGCCCTTCTCGATCGCGTTGATGTAGTGGACGAAGGTCAGGCCGCCGAGCATCCCGACCCCGCTGCCGACGACCCCCAGCAGCAGGCCGTAGCCGAGGAAGATCTCGCGGACCCCGGCGTTGGAGGCCCCCAGCGCCTTCATCACGCCGATGTCGCGGGTCTTCTCGACGACGATCATCGAGAAGATCGCCAGGATGCCGAACCCGGCCACCGCGATGATGAAGAACAGCAGCAGGTTCAGGATGCCCTGCTCGACGGACACCGCCGCCAGCAACGGGCCCTGCTTCTGCTCCCAGGTCGAGACCCGGAAGTACATCGGCCGGAGCCGCTCCAGCCCGTCCTGGATCGTCCGGGCCAGACGGTCGAGGTCCACCCCCGGCTTAACCTTGATCTGGATCTGGTTGACTGCGCCGCGTCCCTGCGCGTCGACCAGCAGGCGGACCCGCTGGAGCTGCTCGAGCGGGACGTAGACGTGGCTCGAGTCGTACTCGCTCATGCCGCTCTTGAAGTAGCCGATCGTCGCGTAGTCGTCGTAGGCCGGCGCGGGCTTGATGCCGGCTGCGGGGAAGGCCAGCCCGATCTTGGTCCCCGGCGGCGCGAGGAACTCGTCGGCCCCGTCGCGGTGGATCGTGGCCAGCGCCCAGCCGACGATCGCCCCATGCTCGGGCACCTGCTGCCGCGCCTGCTCCTCGAGCTCCTTGCGGAACGGGTCGTCCGGCGGCAGGTCCTGCAAGATCTGCCCGGCGGGCGAGGCGCCCCGGAGCCGCTCGGGGACCTCGAACGACGGCTCGATCTTCCGGCCGCGGTGGTCGAACAGGAACTCGGCGAAGTCCCCCGTCCGCGCCCGCTCCCGCGGCCGGACCCCGATGATCTGTACCGTCCGGGTGATCGACTTGCCCCCGGGGAACGGGATCTTCATCAGGCCGAACGTCTCCATCGTCGGCGCCATCGCCTCGACCTGGGCGCCCGCCACCTCGTTGATCCGCGCCATCACCTCGTCGGCGTTGGAGAACCCGTCGAGGTCGTACGACTCGGCCACCACGTCGGCCAGCACCCCGTGGAGCCGGTCGCGCATCTTGGCCGAGAACCCCGCCATCACCGAGTTGACCACGATCATCGTGGCCACCCCTAGCATCACGCTCACGACGCTCGCCAGAGCGATGTATCGGGTGCGGAGATATCGCCAGCATAATATATATTTATACATGGAACGATAGGCGCCTCCCGACGCCAGGATTCCGCCCGGCGTGCCGCGCCCTCCGCCTACGAGGACTGGGGACGCATCAGCGGGAACAGGATCACGTCGCGGATGCTCGGCTGGTTCATCAGGATCATGCAGAGCCGGTCGATGCCGATGCCCAGGCCACCGGCCGGGGGCATGGCGTGCTTCAGGGCGCGGATGAAGTCGCCGTCCATCTTGGCCATCGAGTCCTCATCCCGCTGCCCGGCCAGTTGCTCGAGCAGGAGCCGCTCCTGCAAGAGCGGGTCGTTCAGCTCGGTGTAGGCGTTGGCCAGCTCCATCCCCTTGACGTACAGCTCGAACCGCTCGGCGATCGACGGGTTCAGCGGCTTGCGCCTGGTCAGCGGGCAGAGCGCCGCCGGGTAGTCGATCACAAAGACCGGGCCGTCGAGCCGGTCCTCGACGAGCTCCTCGAACACCTCGCTGAGGACCACGTCCCGGTCCTTGCCCGCCGTCGCGATCCCGACCTCCGCGGCCCGGGCGCGGACGTGCTCGAAGTCGGCCGGATCGACCCCCACGTGCTCGCGGAACAGGTCGTGGTAGGTCCGGCGCGGCCAGGGGGGGGTGAAGTCGATCGTCGCCTCGCCCCAGGGGCGGAGGAAGCCCCCGCCCAGCGCCTCGATGGCGCCGCAGATCAGCGACTCGGTCAGGTCCATCATCGAGTGATAGTCGCCGTAGGCCTGGTACGCCTCGAGCATCGTGAACTCGGGGTTGTGCTTGGGGCTGATCCCCTCGTTGCGATAGACGCGGCCGATCTCGAAGACCCGCTCCATGCCACCGACCAGCAGCCGCTTCAGGTAGAGCTCGGGGGCGATCCGCAGGAACAAGTCGATGTCCAGCGCGTTGTGGTGCGTGATGAACGGCTTGGCCGCCGCGCCGCCGGCGATCGCTTGCATGGTGGGCGTCTCGACCTCGACGAAGCCTTTCTCGCCCAACTGCCCGCGGATCGCGGCGATGACCTTCGACCGGCCCAGGAAGGTCGCCAGCGACTCGGGGTTGCTGAACAGGTCGACGTCCCGCTGCCTCGAGCGCAGCTCGACGTCGGTCAGGCCGTGCCACTTCTCGGGGGGCGGCAGCAGGCTCTTGCCCAGGAACGTCAGCGCGGTGGCGAAGACGGTCAGCTCGCCGGTCTTGGTCCGGCCGAGCGTGCCGTCGACGCCGAGCAGGTCGCCCAGGTCGAGCTCGGCGGCCAGCGCCCAGCCGGCCTCGCCGACCTGCGACTTGCCGATGAAGATCTGGATGCGGTCGGTCCAGTCGCGGAGCTCGAGGAAGTTGACCTTCCCCTGGCCGCGCCGGAGCATGATTCGCCCGGCGACCCGCACCGCAGGGCCGGGCGTACCGGTCCCCTCGGGGAGCGGCAGCCCGCGGACCTCGACGATCGCCCGATGGCCGTCGAACCGCTGGCCCCAGGGATCCAGGCCCAGCGCCGCGATCCGGCGCAACTTGTCCAACCGGACCGCTTCCAGGCTGTCGCGCGACTCGTCCGCCATCGCCCCGCACCACCCCCCGATGACCCATCAAGGTCCAGGCAACTCGAGCCAAATTGTAGTGAACTGCCCACTTTGGTCAACGCCAACCCGTCGGACTGTCCCTTCGCGGTGGCGGCCGTGTCGTCCCACACTGGGGGCCTATGGTAGCGACGCACCCGGGGATCGAGCTGTTCTTGACCGAGCTGAAGGTCGCCGACTGGCCGCGCGCGCTCCGCTGGTACGTGGACGTCCCAGGGCTCCGGCCGGTCCGTGAGGACGCCGAGCATCAGTACTCGCTGCTGGCGGTACCCCTTTCGGGCAGAAAACGCATGCCTGAAGGGATGGACACCGAAGGGCCTTGGTTTTGGTCCATTAGCGAGAAGGGACGGGGACTGTCCAGGGAATCGACTCCAGTAGGGCTCGGGCGAAGGCGGCGGCGGCGTTGCTCCGCGAAAACGTGCGCCGGAAAAGGGAGCGATCGATCTCGCCGCCT
>JAFANO010000541.1 GCA_019232645.1 Planctomycetaceae bacterium
CGCGTGCGCCGTTGAGGAAGCAGGAGACGATGCCGTCCTCGCTGACCTTGAGGACGGGCCCGAAGTGGCTGGCGACGAGGGCGGCGGTGGTCCGGGCCCCCTCGACGGAGGGGGGGGCGGTCGGGCAGGAGGCGTCGTGGCGGAGGATGGCGCCGAAGGCGAGCAGTCGGCCGGCGCGGTCGGTCGCCAGGGCGCCGTCGAGGCCGGCGAGGGCCTCGAGGACCGGCGGGGCGAGCTCGGTGACGCCGCGGCCCCGCGCCAGGTAGTGCAGCGCGCGCCGGGCGAGCGGGTCGCCGGGCGGCAGCGCGGCGGGCGGGCCGTCGGGGGCCTCGGCCACCAGCAGGTCGTGCGGCGCGATCAGCCGGCCGACCGCGGCCCCCGGGTCGGCGACCACGACGAACAGGCCCCCGTGCCGCGACTCGGCCAGGTCGAGGGCCGTCTGGAACAAGACGCGGGCCAGCGGGGGGTGGGCGACGGCGGACTCCCAGACCGCGAACTTCGATGCCGGGTCGAGGATCCGCCACCTCCCGTGGGCGAAGGCGAACGCCTGCGAGCCCCCGGCGAAGAGCTTGATCTCCTGGTTCGGGCTCAGGACCACGCAGACGTGCCCGGAGGCGCCGGTGGCCCGCGCGTGCGCCGCGAAGGCCCGGGCGCACGGGACCGCCGGGAGGGACGGTCCGGGCATCTCCGACGCCCACCGCTCGATGGCGATGATGTCGGCCAGCTTGCCGGCGCGGTCGACCAGGAACAGCGTCCGCCGGCCGTCGCAGAGGCGGTGGATGCTCTTGAGGCTGGTCAGCTCGGGGCCATAGGGCAGGGCATCCGGGGCGGTGGGGTACCCCAGATGGTCGGGATCGCCGCCCGCACCGAGCAGGAGCGCGCCGGTCGAGACCCGCCGGTTCTCGTAGGTCGACAGCGCCGCGGTCCGCAAGGCCTGGAGCGTCGGGGCGACCCGGCTCGGCCGGGTCGCCGGGACGGCGTAGACCGACGGCTCGACGAAGGCGGCGACGTAGTGGTCTTCCGACCCGCCCTGGAACAGCTCCAGCCGTGCCCCGTGCGACCTCTGGAACAAGTGGTAATAGCGGAAGCCCAGGACCGCGCCGACGGCGCGGATCATCCGCCGGTCATGAGGCGTGAACCGGATCCCCTCCCGGGGCGTGAGGCGGTACCGGACGCCGAACAGCTCGACCTGGACCGCGTCGCCGCTTTCCTCCGCCGCGTCCTCCTCGATGAGCGCGAAGTCGAGGCCGGGATGGAAGCTCGCCGGATCGAGTCCCTGCGCGACCGGCTCGAACCGGCTCTGCGGATAGAACGCGAGCAGGTCGCGCCGGAGGAAGTCGACGCAGAGCTCGGCCACGGCCTGAGCCTCGCGGAGGTTCGGCGGGACGGTGCGCAACGTGACAGTCATGGCTCCTCCGTGGGCGGGACGCGACTCCTTCGTCGGGGCCGATCATACCCGCCTGCGCGCGATCGGGGAAGAGAGGGTCGCGATGCCCTGCAACTTCACTGATAGATGCGTTGACCTGCGACCGTCCCGGCCGCGATCATGGCCCCGGAACGAGACACGACCGCCATCCTCCCCGACAAGACGGACGCATCCATGCCCATCGCCACGCCCAGCTACGCCACGCTCTCGGCCATGATCACGCCGGCGATCTTCCTGACCGCCAACGGGTCGCTGATCATCTCGACCTCGAACCGGATGGCTCGGATCGTGGACCGGATCCGCGTGCTCAACGACCTGGGCGACAAGCTCTGCCGGGGCGTGTCGGACCTCGATTACATCAAGGACCGCCTGGCCCACGTCCAGGACCAGCTCGACCGCCTCGTCTGGCGAGGCGACCGGATCCGGTTCGCGCTGGCGGCCCTCTATCTGGCCTTTGGCGCGTTCGCGGGGACGAGTCTGACGCTGGCCATCGACGTCTGGACCGGCAACCGGATCGTCGGCCTGCCGACGTTCCTGGCGATCGTCGGAGTCGGACTGATGCTCTTCGCCTGTGTCAACATGGTCCGCGAGGCGCTGGATGCGCTGCGCGGCAACCAATTGGAGATCCGCTTCTATCGCGACCTCCACGAGCGCCGCGCGGCCGACTCGCAGCAGTGCGCCCCGCCGGAGGTCGCCCCGGGCTGAGTCGGGTCCTCCGGGCCGGATTCCAGGATGAATGACCGTTCGCATGAGGCCCCATTCAACCCACCGCCTGTGCCGCGTCAGCCTTTTCTTAAAAATATTTATATATTAAAATTAATTAAATTCTCAATACTATAATAAAAATCTATGCCTGGACAACCTGTTTCAGGACCGTCGATGTGCTGGTCCTGGGGGCGTGACCTCGGATTGATGTTAGGCGTATTCCAAAGCTGCGAACGGACTTCCTGCTGCGACTCTATTTCCCAGCCGTGTACGCTCGCCTGACACGGAAAGAGCAGGATTCGGGCGAGTTCGGCTTACATCAATCCGAGGTCACACCCTCACCGACTGACCGTGGACCGACGGGTCGGCCGACGAGGTTACCGATGTCTTAGTACTACTCCGTTAATCTCCTCAAACTATTACATTTTCAAAACTTATGGCATCCTCCAGGTCATCGAATATTCGTAATTGCAGCCATGGAGTCCCAAGCAAACCCTGGAAAACAAGGGCTTTCCTGAAGGGCAGGCATCCTGGCTTGCAAAGCCTCCGAAAAATCTCACGGAGTAGTACTAAGTGGAAATTGGTCTCGAATCTATGAAAAACTCCGAGAACCTTGGGGGAGAGACCGCTTCCTGTCTTGGACTCACCTCCGCGGACAGCCCTCCCAAATGCGCGGAAAATACCAGCGAGATGTGCGGAAAGGAGAGTAGGTTGTACCTCGATTGTCGCGCAGATTTCTCGGCATTTCGCCGATATGTAATGTCCAAATTATTTCTTAACGACCTGCAGGAGCGGCGGAGACGTGCTGGTCGCGTACGTCGTGGAGTCGTAAAGGACCCCGTTGACCTTGGTGGCGTCGATTTGCACGTCGCTCGCTGGGGGCGAGACGCCGGACCAGTTGATCGTGTTCCCGGACGTCGTCACCGAGATGTCGCGCGGGTCGACGAAGTAGCTCGCCGCGGAAGTGTATTCCACCGTACCGTTTACGAGCTGGGAGAACTCGCTGGGGTTGGGCCCGTCGAGGGATCCATCGCCCATGTGAATTATATTTTCATTTTTATAAGTATAAATAAACTTGTTATTGTTCAGAGCGACATTCGTGTACGTCCGCCCATAAGTGGTAGGAACACCATATCCAACGAAAACCCAGATATGGACCCCTCCGATTGGATCGTCGATCGTGTTCCCGCTGATCACGACCCCGAACATGGAGACGATGGTGGCGTAATAGTTGGGGTTGTATGTCCCGAGGGTGCTCGCGCCCGAAATTTGCGCGCCCCCCGGTGAGATGCGAATGGCCTGGCTGAACCATCCGTTCGTGCCGACGGTCTGATCGCCCTTGAACGTGTTTCCGTTCACCTGGACATCATCGAAATACGAACCGAGGACGAGCGCCGTCGAGACGGTCCCGCTCGTGTCGATCATGTTTCCGGAGACCGTGAAGGTGTTATACGAGCTGGCGATCGAGAAGTCGAACGTACCTTGCGGCAGCGGCGAGGCCAGCATGAAATAGGTCCAGGTGTCGCCGGAGGACTCGTAGGCCTGCGTTACCTTGATTGCCGTCCCGCTGTGGCTCCCGTCGAGGATGAAGAGCGTCCAGTTCCCGGCCCCTTGGACCTGACCGAAGAGCTCGGAAGAGTCGATGGCGATAATCCTGCGGTTGTAGGAACCCGAGGACGAGGCGATCGCGGTCGCACGCGTGCTCCCCTCGTAGGCCACGCCAAATGACTCGGGGAGGATCTCCTCGGTGGCGTTGACCTCGTCATCTGGGAGCACGCCGACGTTTTCTGATACGCTGTTGCCCACGATGCTGATATTATATCCACCCCAGTTGGCCGCCATGAACCGTTCGAGCTGCCCGTCGGCGGAGGGGCTGGGATCGGTTGCGGTGTTGTTCTGGATCGTGACATCGTGGCCGTTATCAACCCCGAAGACACCGGGGGAGAGGGTGCCTGCAACGGACCCGACGAACGTGTTGCCGGAGATGGTCCAGGGGCCGAATTGGACTGTGATCGTCCCACCATAGACCGTGTTGTTCTCGATCGTCCCCGAGTCGAAGTTCCCCATGATGATCGACGGCATCGTCAAGTAGCCGTTGGGGTCGAGCGAGTCTCCGTAGCTCCCTTTGTCCGAGTATAAGGAATCGAAGGCGGCATGGATGGTCAGCCCGGTGACGTTGACGTCGACGAGGGCCTGCTGGTATGCGTTGACATCGAAAGCATCGATGATCCCGGCCGTACCCGGCTCATTGGTAGGACCGAGGTCTACGCTCGATTGGCCGAAGCTGATGGAGAAATTCTCCAGCGTAACGTGGCTCGATCGAATATTGATGGCCCCGTAGAGCCCGGTCGACGAGGGGTTCTGTGACGTCGACGAGAACATGAACTCCACATCCGCGCTGCTGCCCACGCCCTGGAGGATCATGGGTGCCTGGAGATCGAGCACCTCGTCGATCTGATAGGTGCCGGCCGTGAATTCGAAGTTGTTGTACGTCCCGCTCACGGCATCGTTGAGCAATGTCTGGATGTCTACGGTCACCTTCTGGTCGCTGGAATTCGTATAGGTGACCATATTCTCGCTCCCGCCCGGCGAGAGCATCAGGGGCGTGCTACTGATGGGGTATGTTCCCGGATAGAGGAGCGAGCGATAGGTGTGATCGCTCGACGGGACCGCGATGTCCTCGACGTACTCGGTCGAACCGCTCGACAACTGGTACGAGAGCGTCATCGTGCTGCCGGCCTCGTCCCTGTACGGCGGGAATGTGATCGTCGCCTGCGTATTATTGTCCTGGTAGGCGATCGACAGGCCGAGCTCATACCGGCCATAGCTCTCCGGGTCCTCCCATGCGAGTCCGGCCTCGTCGCTGAGGACGACATTCGTGAGTGTAGTGGAACCGCCCGGCAAACCGGTGAGGGTGATGGACGCATCGCCCGTCGTGGTGTTTTGGGGGACGAAGGTCGCGGTATTCGTCGGATAGCTCAGGGCCGGAAGGGTAGGGGCGACGTCCACCGGGGCGGGGTCGGTCGCACCGGTCTGACTCCCGGTGAAAGTGTAGTTGGCAGTCTGGCCGCCATCGTAGGTGACAGTCACAGCGAGCGAGCTGTTACTAGGTAGCGTCGCATCCGAAATCTGGCCGCGGGAATTGATCTGCTGGACGATCGGGCTGAAGTAGACGTCGGCGGCCGTGGTCGAGGATTCCATGAGGACCTGGACGCTCGCCCCTGCCGTCGGATTGACGGCTCCGCTCGGGTCCGTTATCCCGTAAGTCCAGGAGAATCCCGACGGATAGGTTTGAGACGGCGCCGGTCCGGTGATCGTCACGGCACTGACGGTCGACGACGAGGGGAGTCCTGTGACTTGGATGTGGAGATCCTGCGTGCCATCCGGGCCAGGCGCGGCGGTCGGCCCGGTCAGATCCGTGCCGGTGTATCCCAACCAGGAAAACTGCACCGAAAGCAGCCGCCGCGATTCGAGCGAGTCGAGGTCCGGAAGGAAAGAACTCCGGCGGCGCACACCGCTCCGCCGAACACGTCGAAAGAGTGTGCCGAACTCAATTTGTCGCAGGAAAGGTCTCATGAAACCTACTCTCTGCACATCCCGTGGTTATTTTCTACGAGTTTCGGTATTATCATATTTCTTTTAATGCAAGCAATCTTCCCCATCGATTTCCCAGGGGATTTGCTCTGATCCCTGGGCCGACTGTTGTCGGCTGAGGAGGGCCGACGGCCCGATTTTTCTGCATGTGCGATCGAGTATTCTTGATTTCTTGCTTTTCGCCGCCCAGAATCAACTTGCCAAGTGGGAACCGCTCGCGAATCCGTCAAGGATCCCGAAGAGCCTCGGGGGACGACCGTTTCCTGCCTTGAAGTCGCCGCCGCGGACGGCCCTCCGAAATTCGCAGAAAATACCCACGAGATGTGCGGAAAGTAGGTGAAATCACCCGGGACGACATCCGTGGGTGTCGCTGGTTCTGACATCGGGAGCGGCGGAGATGCAAGATTTGAGACGGATACTGATCCCGAATCAGGAAGGTGCTTCCCTCCGGTCTTTGGTAGGTAACCGTCAGGTTAAGCTGAGCGTTATTCAGCAGTACCACCAAGGCCCCCGTTGAACTCCCCGAGGGGTTGCCGTTCCGATCGAGATTGCTCCTGATTGTCGGGTTGAGGTAGAGATCCCCTTGCGAGCGGTCAACAGGCTGATTCGGTGGGAAAAAGAATTCCGCGTTGGCCGCCCCGGTCAGATTGGGACCGAGTGCCCACTCAAACCCGGGTGGCCCCTGGACAAGAATCGATAGGGGCGTGCCACCCGTTAATGCAGTAAGATGCAGATGTATATCTTGCATGCCGTCGGGGCCGACGGCGGCGTCCGGCCCGACGAGGTCCACTCCGTCTTGACCATCCCATGTCACCGTGACCGTCAGAAGGCGGCGAGACTCCAACCGAACGAGTGTGGGACGGTAAATTCCGCCGTCTCGGGACCCTCGAGCGCTTCATGGGGCAATCCTGGATCTCATACGGATTCCAGGGATTTCGTGCGCTCGGTCTGCTGATTGGAAATCTGATCATTTCGAATTCGAGATCCGGACAGAGCGCACAAACTCTCGGGAATGCGTATAAAGGCTTGCGCAGAAATCACCTTGACAATCCCGCGGCCGCCCACTGTCGCCGCCGCTCGTCCATTTCGGGGAGCAGCATTTGATATGTCCGTTGAATCCGTGCGCTCGTTTGGGCAGTTTTCCTGCTTCTCTTAATGCAGATCAGAACTGTAACACAACGAATAATTTGTAAAGGTGATTTCTGCGCAAGCCCTAAGGTGCACCACCCCTAACGGTTTGAGCTCTCAAATCCGTTCGATAACCCATGAATAGTCGTGCCCTGGGAGCCGAGGAGGCACGGCAACCGAATCGGTACATTGTGGTCTTAGGGCTTCGCTCAGTTAGTCGCAATGTGTCGGTCTGGGAATCGAGAAAAACATGCATCGGAGCTACCACTCTCGCGTGCATTCCTTTCCTGACTCTCTCGATCTCCGCAAAATTTGGATGCTCGATCCCCAGCGACGATTGTTCGCCACCTCGCAAACGCCCTAGAAATCCAAGGCGTTTTTACAATCCTAGGACACGATCGAAAAGAAGCCAGAGGGCTATTAAGACAGGGGCATGCTACTCCGGGCAGTTGAGGCCCAAGGCCGCCTGGGGTTCAATCTTCGCCGCGCGGCGGGTTCAGCTCGCGCTCGATCCGGAACCGCATCTGGCCGAGTTCATCGCCGACGTATTCGCCGTGGGGCCAGGGCCAGTTGACGGAGTCGTTGTAGAAGCGGGGGATGATGTGCCAGTGGCCGTGGTTGATGATCTGGCCGGCGGCGCGGCCATTGTTGACGATCACGTTGAAGCCGTCGGCGCCGGTGGCCGCGCGGACGGCCCGGCAGAGCTTCGGCAGGAGCGAGGCGACGTGCGCGGCGAGCGGCTCGGGCAGGTCGGTCAGGTTGGCGTGGTGCGGCTTGGGGACGAGCAGGACGTGGCCGTGGTTGACCGGACGGATGTCGAGGAAGGCGACGGCGGCGTCGGTCTCCAGGACCGTCGCCGACGGGATCTCGCGCCGGATGATCTTGCAGAACACGCAATTCGGGTCGTGGGCCTGTGAAGACATGACCTTCGCCTCCGGTCGACGGATCGGAACGGATCGGATCGGGCCCTGACGTCGGGCCCCGTGGGGTTCGCCCGCCCGCGTGCCTCAGACGACCGACGGCCGGGTTGGCGCCTTGATGATCTCATCCTCGCCGAGCAGGGCGATGACGGCCATGGGCGCGGCATCGCCCTGGCGGACCTTGGCGAACTTGTAGATCCGGGTGTAGCCCCCCGGGCGGTCCTTGAACCGCGGGCCGAGCTCCTTGAAGAGCTTGAAGGCCACGTCCTTCTTGGTCACGACCGCCAGGACGCGGCGGAAGTTGTTCAGGTTCCAGCCGTCCTTGGCCAGCGTGATCAGCTTCTCAGCGAACGGCTGGAGCTCCTTGGCCTTGGCCACGGTGGTCTTGACCTTCCCGTGCTCCAGCAGCGAGGTGGCCAGGTTCCGAAGGAGCATCCGTCGATGCGACGGCGATCGCTTGAACTTCCGGCCGGCTTTCAGGTGGCGCATAACGTATCTTCGATCCGTAAAGGGGCATGGTGATCAGTCGTCGGTGAGCCGCGGTCTCATCCGATCCCCGGCAATCCCGGGCACTCCCGCTGGTCCGTGGAAATGCGAGAGTCCAGATTCGAGAATTCCGAATAATCCCGCCGATCCTTCGAAATTCGAGAGTCCGAGTTTGAGATCGCAATGATCCCACTCCAAATAACCCTTCGAAATTCGGAATCTCGAATCCGGAATCTCAAATTCAAGGTCGTGTCTCACGACGCGAGAAAGGCCCGGATCTCAAGGGCTTCGTGAGTGCGGCCGACGAGTTTCCGATACCCCCGCCCTAAGTTCTTTGATTTTCAACTGTTAGTAACGCCGATATTTCGACGCCCTGCCTGTCTTTCAACTGCCGTGAGACACGATTCAAT
>JAFANO010000668.1 GCA_019232645.1 Planctomycetaceae bacterium
CCTGCCGAAGGGCGTCCTCCGCGAGCGATACAAGGCGATCATGGATCGCTGGAACTCGGGCGAGGACTACGGCGGCGTCACGCTCGACGAGCTGAAGAAGCTGCTCGACGACTGGAAGGGGACGCGCGAGAAACCCCCACGCTTGCCCAAGGCGTGACCAACCGAGGTTCGGCCGTCATTCCCGGACGCGGGCTCGAGTCATCAGATCCGCCATGACCCTGGGGCGTCCGCCCGTGGTCGCCGCATGCGATCTGCCACCGACCCTGATTCAATAGGAGTGCCAAAATCGACCGGCGCCGGCTCAGGCCGAGGCTGTGGTCAGTTCGTCCCGCGTGTACTCGCGGTAGCTGGCGGGCCAATCATCGATGCTGTCGAGGGCCAGTCCGCTGAAGGCCCCGTGAGGGGTCGCCGGCCTGGTTCATGGCGTCGAGGTCGTCGAACCAGCCGATCAGGCCGCAAGCGACGAAGGTGTCGCCGTGCAGCGGGGGCCGGCCGCTCTCGGCGAGGATCCGGACGAACGGGTCGGGGATCGGGTCCGCGGGCATGGCGGGTCTCCTGGCGAGGGACTCCGGGGCCCCGATTCTGGCACGGAGGCATCCTTGCCGCAAGCCGTCGATTCGGGCCGACTTGATTCCTCGGCGCGGGTCTGATCGAATAGGTGCTGCGCCCGTCCCTCGGCCGGGACGCCGGCCAGGTGGCAGGGGAGTCGCTCGGATGATCGTCGGGGTTCCCAGAGAGATCAAGGCCGATGAGTATCGGGTGGCGATGCTGCCCGTCGGTATCGAGGAGCTGACCAATGCCGGGCACACCGTCCTGATCGAGTCGGGCGCGGGTCTGGGCAGCGGGATCGCCGATGCCCAGTACGACGCGGCTGGCGCGACCCTCGCCGATGCGTCCGAGATCTGGACGCGGGCCGACCTGGTGGTCAAGGTCAAGGAGCCCCAACCCTCGGAATGGCCCCACCTGCGGCGCGGACAGGTCGTCTTCACCTACTTCCACTTCGCCGCCGACGAGGCACTGACCCGCGCGATCCTGGACAGCGGGATCACCGCCATCGCCTACGAGACCCTCCGCGACGCCCGGGGAAACCTGCCGTTGCTCACCCCGATGAGCGAGGTCGCCGGGCGGATGAGCATCCAGGAGGGGGCGAAGTACCTGGAACGCCCGCAGGAGGGGCGCGGCATCCTGCTGGCGGGAGTGCCGGGGGTCGCCCCGGCCGAGGTCGTGATCCTCGGCGGCGGGGTCGTCGGCTCGAACGCCGCCAAGGTCGCCGCCGGGCTCGGCGCCAGCGTCCACATCCTGGACGTCAACCTCGACCGCCTCCGCTACCTCGACGACATCATGCCCCCCAATGTCATCACCCTCTACTCCGACCGGCACACGATCCTCGAGTCGCTCGAGCGGGCCGACCTGGTCATCGGCGCCGTCCTGATCACCGGCGCGCGCGCCCCCCGCCTGGTCCGGCATGCCGACCTGTCGCGGATGAAGCCCGGGTCGGTCATCGTCGACGTCGCCATCGACCAGGGGGGATGCATCGAGACCAGCCGGCCCACCACACATCGCGACCCCACCTACGTGGTCGACGGCGTGGTCCACTACTGCGTAACCAACATGCCCGGCGCCGTGGGCCGGACCAGCACCTATGCCCTCTGCAACGTGACGCTCCCTTACGTGCTCCAGATCGCCAGGAGTGGCTGGCGCAAGGTCGCCACCGCGATGCCCGGAGTCGCCGAAGGAGTCAACATCGACGCCGGCCACATCACCAACCAGGCCGTCGCCGCGACCTTCGGCCTCCCGTTTGCCCGCTGGAATTCACTGGCCCCTTCCCCGAACACCGTGTAGGGTGGGTGCCAGTCGTCCACCTTGCGGCTCGAATCCCCGAAACCCGAGCGGGTACGACCCGATCCCAGGAGAAGCCCGACGATGAACGTCAACGACCACTCGCACGAGCAGAAGCATGAGCACGAAGGCGAGAATGAGCACGATCAGGAGGTCGAGGAGGCACTCGAGGAGGCGCTCGAGCTCGACACCCAGAGCCAGATCTTCCTCGAGATGAGGCGGCAGAACCTCGACCTGCTCCGGATCGCCGCCGAGGTCGCCGGCTTCTCCGGTGCCCATCCGCCACTCAAGGCGGGAGACATCCGCCACGCGATGAAGAGCATCTGGGATATCTACTCGGAGTTCTACGCCTGGATCGACCCTGAGGAGTCGGACGAGGACGACGACGAGGAGAACGACGACCTGTGACGACTCCCGTCCTGGAGGACCAGGGGCTCGAGACGGTTGGCTGGGTCGGCGACGCGGCCTTGGGCTTCGTCCGACTGATCGACCAGACCCGGCTGCCCGTCGAGTTCGTCCGGATTGACTGCCGCGACGTCCCCTGCGTCTTCGAGGCGATCCGGTCGCTGCGCGTCCGGGGCGCCCCGGCGATCGGGATCGCCGCGGCCTATGGCGCGGTCCTGGGGGGCCAGGCCGCGCGCGGCGAGGGGGTCGAGGCGGTCCGCCACGCCCTCCGCGAGGCAACCGCCACGCTCCGGACCAGCCGGCCGACCGCCGTCAACCTGTTCTGGGCGCTCGACCGGATCGACCGGGCGATCGATGCCGATCCGGACCCCGACGCCGACGCGATGCTGGAGCGCGTCCTGGCCGAGGCCCACGCCATCGCCGCCGAGGACAAGGCGATGTGCCGCGCCATCGGCCGATTCGGCGCCGACCTCGTCGCGCCGGGACAGGGGATCCTGACCCACTGCAACGCGGGCGGCCTGGCCACCGCCGACTACGGCACCGCGCTGGCCGTCATCTTCGCCGCGCACGAGCAGGGCAAGGAGATCCACGTCGTCGCCGACGAGACGAGGCCCCTGCTCCAGGGCGCCCGGCTGACCGCCTGGGAGCTGAAGCGCCGCGGCATCCCCGTGACCGTGATCTGCGACAACATGGCCGCGCAGGTGATGAAGGAAGGCCGCGTGCAGCTCGTCGTCGTCGGTGCTGATCGCATCGCGGCCAACGGCGACACCGCGAACAAGGTGGGCACGTATGGCGTGGCACTGCTGGCCCAGGCACACGGCATTCCGTTCTACGTCGCCGCTCCGTCGAGCACGTTTGACCT
>JAFANO010000718.1 GCA_019232645.1 Planctomycetaceae bacterium
AATGGTTTTTCGAAGGATCCCGAAACCAAAGGCCGATCGGGTTAGGCTGGGTGGGACTGGTCCATGTCGGGAACTTGCGTTACTTTGGTTTATGGGCCAGGGGGACAGACACCGGAGGTATCAAGGAGTCCATCGATCCGGTTTTCAGGCCGAGAATCGCAGACTTCGTGAAGGCGCCCACCGATGAAGGGGGGAATGACGATGCCATCTTCGCGCGCCACGCGCGGATCGCGAAGTCCGGATGGCATAGCGATCCGCCTTCGACCGGCGGCGTTGAGGAAAGGAACGATCGCGGTGACACCGAAAGAAGTCTTGGCGCAAATCCGGCAGCGCGAGGTGACCACAGTCGACCTTCGGTTCATGGACTTCCCCGGCGTCTGGCAGCATTTCTCGATCCCGGCCGACTCCTTGACGGAAGAGACGTTCGAGGAAGGGATCGGTTTCGATGGCTCGAGCGTCGTCGGCTGGCGCGCGATCAACGAGGCGGACCTGCTGGTCGTCCCCCAACCGGAGACGGTCCTGATCGACCCGTTCACCGCGCAGCCGACCCTGACCATGGTCTGCAACATCCAGGACCCGATCACGCAGCAGGACTACACCCGCGACCCCCGCAACATCGCACGCAAGGCCGTCAGCTACATGCGAAGCACCGGGCTGGCCGACGCCTGCGAGATCGCGCCCGAGTTGGAATTCTTCGTCTTTGACGACGTCCGCTACGACCAGCGCGGCCACGAGGCCTTCTACCACGTCGATTCGGTCGAGGGATCCTGGAACCGCGGTCGGGTCGAGCGCCCGAACCTCGGCTACAAGCCCGGATCGGGCGGGGGCTACTTCCCCTGCCCGCCGACCGATACGCTGGCGGACCTCCGGTCCGAGATGGCGCAACGGATGGCCGAGTGCGGCATCGCCACCTCGGCGCACTATCATGAGGTCGCCACCGGCGGCCAGTGCGAGATCGACCTGATGCCCCAGTCGCTGGTCGAGAGTGCCGACCAGGTCATGCTGGCCAAATACATCATCCGCAACGTCGCCCGGCGCAATGGCCGGACAGCGACCTTCATGCCCAAGCCGCTTTACGGCGACAACGGCTCGGGCATGCACATCCACCTCACGCTCTGGAAGAACGACGCCCCACTGCTCGCCGGCAACGGCTATGCGGGACTGAGCGACCTGGGCATGTTCGCCATCGGAGGCCTGCTGCGGCACGCGCCGGCGCTCTGTGCCTTCGGCAACCCGACCACCAACAGCTACAAACGACTGGTCCCCGGATTCGAGGCCCCGACCAAGCTCTCCTACAGTCGCCGGAACCGCACGGCCATCATCCGGATCCCGATCCACAGCCCGAGCCCCCGGAGTCGCCGGATCGAATACCGTTGCCCCGACGGCGCCGCCAACCCCTACCTGCTCTTCTCGGCGATGCTGATGGCGGCCCTCGACGGGATCCAGAACAAGATCCGCCCCGGCGACCCGCTCGACAAGGACATTTACGACCTCCAACCCGAGGAGTTGGAAAACGTCCCGGAGACGACCAAATCGCTCGAAGCCTCGCTCCAGGCACTCCGCGCCGACCACGAGTTCCTGCTCCGGGGCGACGTCTTCACGCCCGATGTGATCGACACATGGATCTGGTACAAGCAGGCCCACGAGGTCGAGGCGCTCCGAGTCCGGCCCCATCCCCATGAGTTCACACTCTATTACGATGTGTAATCCCGATCCCAGGGGATTTTCCTTGCTCATTCACCCGCAGGGGTGGCACGTGAGGGAGGGCAGATCCGTCGATCATCGACCTTCCGCCATCCCCGATCACGCCGGATGGACCGACTCGGCTGCGGCGGGGCGGGCGTCGGACTCTGGACTTTGCGGCTCGGGGCGGAGCGCCAGCAGCATCAAGGCAATTGCGCCGACAACGAGCATGTTGTCCGCGAAGTTGAAGATCGCGCAATCGAAGCGGATCGAGTCGACGTGGAAGTGGACGAAGTCTCGGACGTGGCCGAGCATCAGCCGGTCGTGGCAGTTGCCGAGCGCCCCCGCCATGATCAAGGCGAGCGCGGCGGTCAGGCGGGCGTCGGCGGCCGCTCCTCGGACGAAGAGCCAGTAGCAGATCGCCAGCGCTGCCAGCACCGAGAGGGCCGCGAAGACGGTGCTGCTGTTGGGGAGATCGCGGCCGAGGCCCCAGAGCGCCCCCCGGTTGTAACTGGTGTGCAGCTCCAGGACGCCGGGGACCAGCGTGAGGGGACGCGACCCCGGCGGGCCGACACGGGCGAAGACAGCTTGCTTGGTCGCGATGTCGAACGCCGCCCCACCCAACGCAATCGCCCAGAACAGGACCCATCGAGGCCAGCGAACCGAATCCTTCATCCGCGGCTCTCCAACTCGCGCGCGCACCGGATACAGTGCCGCGTGTACGGTAGGGCTTGTAAACGCGACCGGGGGATCGGGTCGTCGCATTCCAGACACTTGCCGTACGTCCCCGCGCCGATCCGGTCCAGCGCCTCATTGACCTCTTCGAGAGTCCCTTGCTCGTTCTCGATCAATCCCAGGGTGAACTCCTGGTCGTAGTTCTCGGTGCCGACGTCGGCCATGTGCAGCGGCACATTCGAGAGGTTCCCCGACGCGTCCGGCTGGTCGTGCCGGAGCGCCTCGTTCGTCATCTGGCTTAGGTCCCCCCGAAGTCTGGACCGGAGGCCCAGCAGCGCGTGACGAAAGGTCTCCAGCTCCTCGTGTCTCAAAACGCTGGCCATTGCATCTCCCACCCCGTGCTAGCGGCTGATGGCGTGGAAGGGACCGGGCATGTTAGACCCACTGCCCTTTCCTGTCAATCCAAACTCCAGGCGCGATCCACGATCGACCCGCCCCGACGACGCCGGCCTGAATCTGCCAGTCTACATCGGTCGACCCTCCGAAAGCCACCCCGAAATAAATTGAAAGCCACCCCGAAATAAATTGGGTTCATCCGAATGAAGCGCGCC
>JAFANO010000363.1 GCA_019232645.1 Planctomycetaceae bacterium
GGCCATGTCGGCGAGCCGCCGTCCCAGGCGGTCGAGTTCGGCCTCGAGCCGGAGCACGATCTCCAGCATCTCGGCATGGGTCTCCGCCGATCCTCCGACGATCACGCAGTACTCGCCGGTACTGAGCCGTTGATGATCGTCATGGCCATCGAGTCCGAATCCGATGATCGCGGCACGGATCCGACGGGGTCCGCCGCCGGGTTGCTTCGTCATTGTCATCTCGAGGAGGGCCTTTCGCGAGTGGGTTGCCGGTACAAGACTTGTGGCGAGCGGCCGGGGTCCCAGCCCCCTGCGGCGGCCCCCTCGCCACGCGAATCTTATCGGCTTCTCACCCACGATCGAACAACGCCTCGGGCGTGATTCGGATCTCGCATCCCGGTGCCTCCCGACAACCTTCTTACGATCCGCTCAGGCACTCCTTGGCGACGCTCCGGGCCACCCGGTAGGCCGCCCGGACGGTGATCGCCCGCGCCTCGATCTGGTCTTCGCTGAACAGGCGCCCCTCGCTGGCCGGCAGGCCCGCCAGCGAGATCGTCAGGGGCAGGAGGTCGAGGAATTGTCGGTATTTCTGTTGAAGCTCGGCGGCGCCCGGCGTGGGTTGCTCTGGCACGGGATTGGCTCCGGACTAGTGGACACGCGTGATCGGACCGTCAGAGACGTCCTTCAGGGCGGGACCCGGCATCGCCCCAGTCCCCTATGAATAGCGCGCCACCCCCGCGCGGGGCAAGCGAATTCGGCCCAGTCCGGGCGGTTCCGACGGAACTTTCGAGGGGCGCGGGGCGTAGAACTTGCAGGACGCCGACGATCGGTCTGCCTTTGACAAAAACGTGTTAAACTGATATCGTAGAGTCTTGTTGGAATCCTGGGGGTCGACCGGCCTGGTCGTGCCGACGGTCGCCCTTCGATCTTTCCCTTCATGCAGGAGGTCTGTTTGATTCAACGTGCAGCGGAGGAATCCCCTCCAGGATTTGGTTCCTTGGGGCTGAGCCCCGCAATGCTCCGGGCCTTGAAGCGTATCGGCTACCTCAAGCCCTCCCCCATTCAGGCGGAGTTGATCCCCGAGGCGCTCGACGGTCACGACGTCATTGGCCAGGCCAAGACGGGTACCGGCAAGACGGCCGCGTTCGGCATCCCGTTGATCGAGATGCACGAGGCGCGCGGCAAGGGGCCTCAGGCGATCATCCTCGCCCCCACCCGCGAACTCGTCCAGCAGATCGTCGCGGAGCTCCAGCGCCTGGCGCACGGCCAGGACATCGAGATCTGCGGCATCTTCGGCGGCGAGCCGATTGAGCGCCAGCTTCGGGCCCTCCAGCGCGGCGTCGACATCATCGTCGGAACGCCGGGCCGCGTCATTGACCATATCGAGCGGCGATCGCTCTACCTGGGCGACATCATCCATGTCGTCCTGGACGAGGCCGACCGGATGCTCGACATCGGGTTCCGGCCCGATATCGAGCGCATCCTCCGACGGGTGCCCAACCCGCATCAGACGCTGCTGCTGTCGGCGACGATCAGCCCCGAGATCCGCAAGCTCGCCCAGCGCTACATGTACCAGCCGGTCGAGTTGAACCTGTCGCGGGACGAGCCCTCGGTCGAGTCGATCCAGCAGTTCTACATCACCATCGAGAACGATCGTAAGTTTGACTTGCTCGTCCACCTGCTCCGGCGCGACAAGCCGCGCCAGTGCATCGTCTTCACCCGGACGAAGCGCGGGGCGGAGCGGCTCGCGCAGCGGCTCCGGGGCAAGGTCCCCGGCGTCGCCGCGATCCACGGCGATCTGCCGCAGACCGTGCGCAATCGCGTCATGAAGGGCTTTCGCGACGGGACGATCACCGTCCTGGTCGCCACCGACGTGGTCGGCCGCGGCATCGACGTCGAGGGCATCAGCCACGTCATCAACTACGACATCCCCGACGACGCCGAGAACTACGTCCACCGGATCGGCCGGACCGGCCGGATGGGCAAGGACGGGATCGCCTATCTCTTCGTCTGCCCCGACCAGGGCGACCCGCTGACCGCCATCGAGAACCTCACCAACAAGATCATCACCCCGATGCGAGTCGAGGGCTTCGAGATCCACCGGCCGAGGTCCCAGCCGATGGCCCGCGAGCTGTACAACAACGTCGCGGGGTCGCGGACGG
>JAFANO010000450.1 GCA_019232645.1 Planctomycetaceae bacterium
GCCGCGTGCCGTCCTCGTCGGGGCCGAACCCTATCTCAACATGGTCGTCGACGGCAAGGGGCCGAGTGAGACGCTCGTCGGCCTCCAACTCAGTGCCCTGCTCGGCGGCGACCTGAACTCAATGCCGCTGGATAACCTGGAACGCGCCCTCGATCAGAAAACTTAAAGTGAGCGCGTCCGCCATCCCGGCGGGCGACAGGAGGCCGGATCCCCGGTCAGCCCGGCATCTCCTCCTCTCCGAAGGTGCTCGCCTGGACCAAGGTCGACCGCTCGGGGTGGTTCCATCGTGCGCGCAGGAACTCGATGACGGCGGGCAGGACCGAGATGACGATGATGGCCAGGATCACCAGCTTGAAGTTCTTCTGGACGACCGTCTGACCTCCGAACCACCACCCGCCGAGCAGGAATAAGAGCACCCAGGACACGCCGCCGACGATGTTGAAGATGGCGAACCGGGGGTAGTTCATGCGGCCGATGCCGGCCACGAAGGGGGCGAAGGTCCGGACGATCGGCACGAACCGGGCCAGGATGATCGTCTTGCCCCCATAGGTCTCGTAGAACCGATGCGCCTCGCTCAGGTGCTTCTTGTTCAGGAGCCATGAATCCTCGCGCGAGAAGACCTTGGGGCCGAGGCGGTAGCCGATGACGTAGTTGATCGCGTCGCCGAGGACGGCCGCGGCGATGAGCAAGGCGGCGGTCAGGGGCAGGTCGATCGGCGACTCGGGATGCGCCGCCACCGCCCCGACGGCGAACAGGAGCGAGTCGCCCGGCAGGAAGGGGACGGCGACCAGCCCCGTCTCGGCGAAGATGATCACGAACAGGACCGCGTACAGCCAGTGCCCGACGGTCTGCGCCAGGGTGTTCATCGACTCGGGGCTGAGGTGCAGCAGCGTCTGGACCAGGGTCCGGAGCAGATCCATCCCGATCTCCTTGACTACGGTGCGAGGTTCAAGAGGGTCGACTTCGTCGCGGGACCGCCGTCGCGGGGACGCACCGGGAGCCGGACGTTGCGGATGCCGGCCGCGTCGCAGGCGGAGAGGACGTCGGCCAGGTCCTGATAGTCCAGGGTCGCATCGCCCCGGATGACCACGCCCTGATCGGCGTAGAGCTCGCGGGCCTGGCGGAGGACCTTCGTCACCTCGGGCAGCTCATAGGTCGTCTCGTCGAGGGCCACGAGCCCGGGGCGGACGATTGTCAGGGCGAGGTCCTCGGGCGCCGCGGTCAGCGGGCCGGCGGAGGCGACCTGCGGCACGCTGACGACGAACTCGTCCTCGTCCCAGTCGTAGAGCCGGGTCGCCGCCATGAAGAAGATCAGCAGGCAGAGCACGACGTCCACCATCGGCGTCATGTTGATATGCGGCAACTCTTCGGCGTGGTGGCGGTCCGAGAGCATCGGCGACGAACCTCCAGGGGAGGGACACGTACCCGGCACGGGGTGCGACCGGCGCACCGACTTTCCTTCCGAACACCGCGCGCCCACTTCGCCTTCACGAACCGGGAATGATCGGGATCGCCGGACGGAGGGCGTTCCTCAATGGACACGCGAGGGGTCATGTCGCGCCTGGTCGTTCCCGGAGGGGTGGACGACGTTGGGCCGCCGATCGGGCGGGAGCGCCGGCCGGACCGCCTCGCCGCAGACCAGGTCGACGACCTGCCGAGCGTACTCATCGAGCTCGCGGACCAGGACATCGACCCGGTTGAGGAGATAATAGTAGGCGGCGACCGAGACGACCGCGATGGCGAGCCCGAGCGCGGTCGACACCAGCGCCAGGCTGATGCCCTGGGCCAGGGCCTCACCCTTGGCCAGCCCGACCCGGCCGCCGAGCGCGTCGAACGACTGGATCATGCCGATGACGGTCCCGAGCAGGCCGAGCAGCGGAGCGAGCGTCGCCGTCCCGTTCAGGACGCGGATGTTCCGCTTCAGCTCCGACAGCTCGCCGGCGGCGTCGTAACCGATCGCCTGGCGGATCGTCGCAGCGGGTTGGCCCCAGTAGCTGATGATCATCGCGAAGACGCGGGCCGCCGCGCTCTCGTTGGCCCGGCAGACCTCGGCCGCGCGATCGCGGTCGAGCTTGCCGCTGGAGAGCCGTTCGAGGAACCGGTTGACGAACTCCCGGGGGATGACCCGTTCGCGCCGCAGCGCCACGAGCCGCTCCAGGGCGAAGCCGAGCGTGACGACCGAGCAGATCGCCAGGAGCCAGACCATCGGGTTGGCCCGGGAGAACAGCCCGAGGATGGTCCGGCGTCCCACCTCGGCCGAAGGCTTCGCCTTCGGAGTCGTGCGACTCTCCTTCGCCCTCGGCGGCGGGGCGGCCGCCTTCGGCGTGAGTTCGAGCGTGGGGGGCGGATCAGCCAGAGCACGTGGTGGTGCCATCAGACCCAGAACGATCAGTCCGAGCACCAGCAAGGCGAGGCGGCGAGCACAGACCATAAATTCCCGGCGAGGGGACCGTCACCTTCAGGCGACGGGGGAATCACCGCTCCTTGAAGAAAAAAGGACAAGGAGAAAACACCGGGGCGTCTCGCGACGAGCCCGGACGAAAGAATGTCCCGTAAGGGACACGCGCCTTT
>JAFANO010000512.1 GCA_019232645.1 Planctomycetaceae bacterium
CCGGAAGGCGAACTCCTCGCAGACCGCGGGCACCAGGGCCAGCAGGAGGAGGCCCACGTAGATGTTCGGGATGCTGCCCATCATCTGGCCGAACGCCTCCCTCAGCGCCACCGACATCGGGAAGAGCCTGTCGACGATCGCCCCCAGCTCGCGGACCAGGGGATTGAGCGCCAGCGGCAGCGCGACGGCCAGCGCCAAGTCGCGCCCTCGGGGCCAGGAGAGCCGGAGGGTCCGCCGCGGGTCGGAGGTCAGCAGCAGGGCCATCGCCAGCGGGGGCGCCAGGATCACCCCCACCTGCCCGGCGGCCAGGCCCGTCAGCGACGAGGCCCGGCCCGACGTCGCCAGAGACTGCACCAGGAACCATTCCAGCGTGATCATCAGCGCGAAGCAGAACAGGGCCTCGCCGCCGTTGGGCGTCGGCTCCTTGTCGCGGAGCAGGTGCCGGACCCACATCCGGAAGTCGAACCGCTCGGCCTCGCGGAAGAGCACGTCCTCGCGCTCGATCTGGTCGATCGCCCACCGCAGCGCGATCGCGCCGTAGATGAGCGTCGGGACCAGCACCGGCAGGAAGAACCGCCAGGCCACCGCGTATTCGCCCAGGATCAGCGCCCGGAGCAGCAGCGACACGCCGGTGACCGGCACCAGGCTATAGAACAGGTTCAGCTCGATCCCGGGGGCCAAGGTCAGGAAGATCAGGGGGAGGCAGACGAGATAGAGCGGGGTCATGTAGTACTGGCCCTCCTTCATGCTCCGGGCCAGCATCGCCAGCGCCAGACAAATGGCGCTGAAGAAGACGGACAGGGGGACCAGCAGCAGGACCATCCAGAAGGCCGCCAACAGGCCCGGCGGCGCGATCGTCTCGGCGAGCCACTCGGGGTGGCTCGCCGTCATCGCGCCCGCCTGGTGCGCGAGCTGGACGCCCGTCAGCCCCATGCTCAGCAAGTTCAAGACCGCCGTCATCATGCTCGCCAGGACGATCGTCAGGAACTTGCCCATGACGATCTCGGCCCGCGAGGCCGGGCTGATCAGCAGGGTCTCCATCGTCCCCCGCTCCTTCTCCCCCGCGCAGAGGTCGACCGCGGGGTAAAACGCGCCGGTCAGCGACATCATCACCAGCAGGAAGGGGAACAGCCGCGCCCAGACGTTCACCCCCCTCCGGCCCTTGGGGGCGACGTCCACCTGCTTGATCTGGATCGGCTCGGTGTAGCTCGGCGGCAGCTTGTCGCGCGTCAGCCGGCTCGCCACCACGCGTTTCTTCCAGTTGGCGATCACGTCCTTGAGCCGGAGGTAGGTGATCGCGCTCCGCTCGTTGATGCTGTCGTATGCGATCGGGATCGGCTCCGACTCGATCCGGTCGAGGCGCTCGCGGAGGTCTGCCGGGATCGTGACGACCGCGTCGGCCGCATGCTCCTGGATCGCGCGCCCGCGGACCTCGGGGTCGAGCCACGCCCCCCGCGCGGGCTCGACGCTCACCAGCAGCCGCCCGGTCTCCAGCGATTCCAACAGCGAGGCGTCGAAGCCGGAGCGGTGGGCGTTCAGCAGCGGCGGGTCGGAGGGCAAGTGCTCGGGGCCGACCACCACGACCGTCTTCGGCTTGTGCTCGAACGCCACCTGGAGCTGGATGATGCCGATCCCCAACAGCGGGTAGAGCAGGATCGGCAGGACGAAGATCATGAACAGCGTCCGGCGATCGCGGATCAGGTCGCGAACCTCGCGTTGGAAGATCACGAACACGTTCGACCAGCGCATGGGTGGCCCCCGATCGTTGGCGCGAGCAAACGGGGACGAAGCCACGGGCCCCGCGGGCATTCGCCCTCCTCGGGAAAGTCGGGATGGCGGAGTCCCGATTCGCCCGGACCTATCATACTAACGGCCAACCTCCGCCGTTAAAGAGGATAAAAAAAACCACTCTCGACGAGAGCGCGCAACACGCGCACCCTGGCCGAACGGCCTTCGTCGTTAATGCTAACCGTCCTGAAACTTATGACGAGTCTCGTCCGGGGGTATGAGAGATCCGGTTTAGCCCGGCCGCCCGGGCGAGAGGTGCGCGCGGCCCGATGATGTGATTCCGGCCGGTCCGACCCGAGGATCCTCGGCCGCGGAGCGGGACCTCGCAACCGATGTCAGATCCCGAGGTCCCACGAGGGCGAGCCCTTCGCGAGCGGCTCCTGGGCCCTCATCTCGGCCTCCTCGACCAGGTGGAAGAAGAGCTCTTCCAGGTTCGGCCGGTCGAATCGCTCAAGGAGGTCGGCGGGCCGGCCGATGGCCTGCAGGTGCCCCTTGTAGATGACCGCCATCCGCGAGCAGAGCTTCTCGACCTCGTGCATCGAGTGGGTCGAGAAGATGATCGTCTTGCCCTGATCGCGCAGCTCGGCGATCTTCTGGCGCAGGGCGCGGGCGACCAGGACGTCGAGGCCCGAGGTCGGCTCGTCGAAGATCAGCACGGGGGGGTCGTGGACGACCGTCCGCGCGATCGAGACCTTCTGCCTCATCCCCGAGGACATCTTCGCGCCGAGGACGTCGCGGAAGTCGGTCATCTGGAGCCAGTCGAAGATCGCTTCCATCCGCTCGCGGAGTCGGTCCTGGGTCATGCCGTAGAGCCGGCCGAAGTATTCGACCAGCTCCCAGGCGGTCATCCGGTCGTAGATGCCGGTGCTGGCCGACATGTAGCCGATATGGGCGCGGACCGCCTCGGGGTCGGCGACCACGTCATGGCCGGCCACGATCGCCCGGCCGCCGGTGGGCCGGAGCACCGTGCTCAGGATCCGCAAGGTGGTCGTCTTGCCCGCGCCGTTGGGCCCGATCAACCCTAAGATCTCGCCGGGGTGGCAGTCGAAGCTGACGTCGGCCACCGCCGAGACCAGGCCGCGCTGATAGTCGTGGAACGACTTGGAGAGATGCTCAACATGGATCACGCGAACACCCGCGACGAGAAGAAGCCTGGTCGCCTACCATAGAGTTGACGGAAGGCGTCGGGCCTCACCCAAGTCATTCATCATCGGATCGGGCGCACGCGGAGACAACCTCTCGTCCCGAAATCCCAACCGTCTGCCGTCATCCTCTCATTGCACCTGGTCTGCTGATGGGATACTCGAGATCTCGAATTCGAGATCCGGGCAGATTGCGCAAACGACCAGGGATGCGTATCAGAGCGTCG
>JAFANO010000716.1 GCA_019232645.1 Planctomycetaceae bacterium
GCGGTTCCACTCCAAGAGCCGCAACACCCCCTTCGGCGGCTGGGAGGTCCGCGGCCGCGCCCACACCGTCATCGTCGGCGGCGAGGTCCGTTACACCCTCGGCGGGATCGTGCAGCAGTCGGGGACCACCGCCGCGCGTTGATCCGGGGCCGGGCGCGCCGGCCCTCAAGGGCGGGAGACGCACGACCCGCGAGCCCAGGGACGACGCCCCATGAGAGACGCGCCTCGATCTCTTCCGACGGCTGTGGGGACCGACTCTCCCTATCGGCTCGCACCGGCAGGAAAGCCGGGGTGAAGGACGCCTTCGGAGTGGACGGTCCAGCGAGGCCGCCCCCTCAAAGCGCGGCGGCTGCGCGCCGAGCGGTTCGGGCTTGCGGAAGTGGGACGGACCGGGGAAACTGATTCATGCCCCCTCTCGTCGCCTTTCGACCCCGGCGAGGGTCCGTGATGCGCCTGCTGATCGACGGCTACAACGTGATGTATGCCCTGGGTCTGCTGGGCAAGCGGCTGGGCCCGGACGGTTTTCGCAAGGTCCGGACCCGGTTCCTCAACGACCTGGCCGACGCGCTCGGCGTGATCGAGGCGCACCTGACGACCATCGTCTTCGACGCCGCCGACCCCCCCGCCGACCTGCCCCACGCGACCACCCACAAGGGCCTTTCGGTCGTCTTCGCCGTTGACGACGAGAACGCAGACGAGCGGATCGTGCGGCTGATCGCCGAGCATTCTTCGCCCCGGACGCTGACCGTCGTCTCGTCCGATCTCCACATCCGCCGAGCCGCGACCCGGCGCAAGGCGCGGTCGCTGACCGCCGACGCGTTCCTCGCCGAGCTCGATGCCCGCAAGCGCCGCAAGCCCGTCGAGCCCGCGACCCGCGACCGTGACCATGACCGCGAGCGGGCGCCCGCGCCCGAGGAGGCGGCGTACTGGCTCAACGAGTTCCGCGACCTGGCCGAGAGCCCCGAGACCCGCGACGCCTTCGAGCGAACGACCGGCATCCCCACCGACGCCGAGATCGCCGAGATCGAGCGCGAGGTCGAGCGCGAGGACGGGTCGGGCCCGTGGCCGGGCCGATCAGATTCGCGGGCATCGCCCCGCTGGGTACTGGATGAGGGCGGAGGGCCTGTGGTATAACCTCCCCGATCGGGGCCATGCGCATTGGATTGGATCATAGGCCAAATATCTGAGGGCCGGGGATCATGAAAGTTCACGAATACCAGGCGAAGGACCTTCTCAAAGCTGCCGGGGTCGCGGTCCCCGCCGGGATCGTCATCACGAAGCCCGACGACGCGGCCTCGGCCTATGACGAGCTGGGGGGCGGCCTGATCGTGCTCAAGGCGCAGGTGCATGCCGGGGGCCGTGGGAAGGGGGTCGCGATCGGGCCCGACGCCGACCGCGCCGAGGCGCTGGAGATCGCCAGCGGGCGCAAACCCCGCCCCGAGGGGATGGCCAAGGGCGTCCAGATCATCCAGTCGCGGAAGGCCGCCGTCGACGCCGCCGCCAGCCTGCTCGGCAAGACCCTGGTGACCTATCAGACCGGGCCCGATGGCCAGGCGATCACCAAGGTCCTGGTGACCACCGGCCACAAGATCGCCCGCGAGCTCTACCTGGGCATGGCGGTCGACCGCGGCTTGCAGTGCCCGGTGCTGATGGCCTCGACCGAGGGGGGCGTCGAGATCGAGACCGTGGCCAAGCAGACGCCCGAGAAGATCCACCGCGAGCCGATCGACGTGGGCCTCGGCCTGGGCGGCTTCCAGGCCCGCAAGATCTGCAAGGCGCTCAACCTGACGGGCGCGACCGCCAAGAAGGGCGAGGTGTTCTTCAAGCAGTTCGTCCAGATCTTCATCGACAAGGACGCCTCGCTCGCCGAGATCAACCCGCTGATCGTGACCGAGGAGGGGGACGTCCTGGCGCTCGACTGCAAGCTGAACTTCGACGACAACGCCCTGTTCCGCCACTCCGACGTCGCCGCGCTGCTCGACGTGAGCGAGGAAGACCCCGCCGAGCTCCGCGCCGCTGAGAGCGGCCTGAGCTACGTCAGCCTCGACGGCAACATCGCCTGCCTGGTCAACGGCGCCGGGCTGGCGATGAGCACGATGGACCTGATCAAGTATCACGGCGGCGAGCCCGCCAACTTCCTCGACGTCGGCGGCGGCGCCGACAAGGAACAGGTCCTCGAGGGCTTCCGCATCCTGCTGTCGTCTCCCAGGGTCCAGGCCGTGCTGGTCAACATCTTCGGCGGCATCATGAAGTGCGACATCATCGCCTCGGCGCTGCTGGCCGCGTACAACGAGCTCGACTTCCGCGTCCCGCTGGTCGTCCGCCTCGAAGGGACCAACGTCGAGACAGGCAAGAAGCTCCTCGAGGAGAGCGGCCGGAGGATCATCACCGCCTCCGGCCTGACTGACGCCGCGAAGAAAGTCGTCGCCGCCGCCAAGAACGCGGCATGATCCCCCTGCGGGCAGGATTCGAGGCGACTCCTGTCGCGCGAGATCCTTCGTCGGACGGGGTGAGGGAGATGCGGCGATCGGCGTCGTCCCGGCCCTGGGAGGCGCCGGGGATCGGTCGTGAATTCGGCGTGCCAGGGCCTCAAGTCCTTCGACGGGTGGGCGCCGCCCACGTTCCAGTATCCTCGAGACGACATCGGGGAATGCCTCCTCGCGAGCCTTATCATGAGCATCTTGGTCGATAAGAATACCCGCTTGATCTGTCAGGGAATCACCGGCAAGGCGGGGGCGTTCCACTCGGAGCAATGCCGAGACTACGGGACGAACCTCGTCGGGGGCGTGACCCCCGGGCGGGGGGGCGGCACGGCCGTGGGCGTGCCGGTCTTCGACACCTGCGCCGAGGCGGTCAAGGCGACCGGCGCCAACGCGACCATGATCTTCGTCCCGCCGCCGGGTGCGGCCGACGCGATCCTCGAGGCGGCCGACGCCGGCATCACCGTGATCGTCGCCATCACCGAGGGGGTCCCCGTCCTCGACATGGTCCGCGCCATGGCGTACCTCAAGGCCCATCACCCCAACGTCCGCCTGGTCGGCCCGAATTGCCCGGGCGTCATCACCCCGGGGCAGTGCAAGATCGGGATCATGCCCGGCTACATCCACATGCCGGGCCGCGTCGGCGTCGTCAGCCGCTCGGGGACGCTCACCTACGAGGGGGTCTGGCAGTTGACCAGCCTCGGGATCGGCCAGAGCACCTGCGTTGGCATCGGCGGCGACCCGGTCAACGGCACCGACTTCGTCACGACGCTCCGGCTGTTCGAGGCCGACCCCGACACCGACGCCGTCCTGATGATGGGCGAGATCGGCGGCAACGCCGAGGAACAGGCGGCCGCGCTCAAGAAGTCGGGCGAGTTCACCAAGCCGGCCGCCGCCTTCATCGCCGGGCAGACCGCACCCCCCGGCAAGCGGATGGGACATGCCGGCGCGATCATCTCGGGCGGCTCGGGTAAGGCGTCCGACAAGATCGCCGCGCTCGAGGACGCGGGCATCCGCGTCGCCAGAAGCCCCGCCGACATGGGGACGGCCCTCCAGGCCGCCTTGAAGGGTTGAGCCCCTTCGCCTTTCACCTCGGAGGCCACTGAGGTTGAGGAGGGGAGAAGGGCGACGGAGGGACGGAGTCCCTCCTCGTGTCTCATTTTCCCCTCCGTGACCGCGATCCCATGTCCCCTCCCGAGCATTCGAACCCCTGGACGACGCTGAGCCGTCGGCCGATCTACGAGAATCCCTGGATCGCTCTGCGGGAAGACCAGGTCCTCCGGCCCGACGGCCAGCCGGGGATCTACGGCGTGGTCCATTTCAAGTTCC
>JAFANO010000097.1 GCA_019232645.1 Planctomycetaceae bacterium
ACCTCATCTTCGTAATGCCGGATTGGCATTCGCCGTGCTCGCCCTTGCGAACGGCATCCCCGCCCCGGCGACTGCCCAGAGCGCGGAGCCACACGCCCAAGCGGTGGGACCGCACTCCAGGGACCTTTCTTTGGCCTTCCCCACCGGGGACAAGGGGACGAGTACCATCCTCGTCGAGGCCATCCGTCCCGCGGAGGCGCGGGTCGGACAGCGCTACGAGTACCAGATCCAGGTGACGAACCTCACCAAGGACCTGACCCTCGAGAATGTGAAGATTGTCCAGGACACGCCGGAGCACTTCAGCATCGAGAGCTCCGAGCCGAAACTGGAAGGCGGCAAGGACGGCGAGCAGCACTGGTCGATCGACAGACTCCGTCCCGGCGAGTCGCGGCTGATCAAGGTCCAGGCGATCGGCGACACGGAAGGGACCGTGGACAGTTGCATCCGGGTCAAGTATCAGCCGACCCTCTGCGTCTCGACCCGGTTCGTCAGGGCCGAGATCCAGGTGACCAAGGAGGCCCCGGAGCGCGTGAACATCTGCGATCCGATCACACTCCGATACACGGTCAAGAACACCGGAAGCGCGGCGCTCCATGGGGTGAAGCTGCGCGACCAGTTGCCCGATGGCCTGGCGTTGACCGACGGCCGGACGGTCGTCTCCTCCGATGTGGGCGACCTCGACGCCGGCGCCTCCAAGGTGGTGACGGCTCACGCCGTCGCGAAGCGGCCGGGGCAATTCTCCAGCCGGGCGATCGCCGAGGGCCCGAACGACCTGAAGGCCCAGTCGGGGAACACGACCACGGCGGTCAGCGAGGCCGAGCTGGGGATCGAAATCCAAGGCCCCCAGACGGGAGTCGCCAAGGAGAAGCTCGATTACGACGTGAGGGTCTTCAATCGGGGCGACGCGCCCGCCGAGCAGGCCCAGGTGCAGATCAAAGTCGATCCCAAAGTCCGCGTCGTCACCGTCCGGAGGTCGACGAAGGACAAGAATGCCCCCCGGATCGAGAGGAACACGCTGACCTGGGACCTGGAGACCATCCAGCCGCAGGACTCGAAGCTGGTCTCGTTCACGGTCCTGCCGCTGGAGAGGGGAGAGATCCGGCACGACGCCGTCGCGACCACGGTCTGCAGCCGGGGCCGTGAGGCGGTCGCGAGCGCCAAGGCCGAGGCGGCGGCCCGGACCGAGATCCAGGCCATCCCGGCCCTGCTCCTTGAAATGTACGACTTGGAAGACCCGATCCAGGTCGGACGCACCGAGCAATATCGAATCCAGGTCATCAACCAAGGCGAAGGGGAGGACCACAACGTCCAGGTTGTCTGCTCCCTGCCCGAGCAGCTCCAGTTCGTCGATGCTCAGGGGACGACGAAGGCCAGGGTCGAGGGTCAGACGATCCGATTCGAGCCGATCAAGGAGATGGCGCCGAAGGATAAGGCGGAATGGATGCTCGATGTGAAGGCTGTGAAGCCCGGCGATGTCCGTACGCGTGCGTCCCTCACGAGCGACTATCTGACCAAGGAGGCCACCGAGACCGAGCCGACGCGGCTCCTCAGATAATCGAGACGACCGTCCGAAACAGGCAACGAGGGCGCCGGGCGAAGGAATGCCCTGCGTCCCTGTGCGAACCACCCGAATCATCCGATCGCTATCCCATCCCCTGATCGGGGTCCATTGGATCCCACGGCCTCCATGGTTGCATCGTAGCAACGTTGCAGCCACCTCCTCGTCCTGACTCTTGAGCCAATCCCGCGTCCTTCGGCACGCTGAGCCTCGAGGTCTTCACTGGAATTGCCTGCCGACACGGGACCTGCGACGACAACCGTCGTCTGATCGGGCCCGGGCCGCCGTCCCGCCCTGCGCAAGAACGGGATTTTCGGGGCGGGTTGACCACAACGCGACGGACACTGTTCTAAGTTATTTCGGGACAGTGTCGTCGAACAGGCCGAGGGGCCAGCTTCCAAGGGAAGCAACGCTCATGAAACCTCCTGTCCGGTTGATCTGCGGCGATTGTTTGCAGAGCGTGGAACTGTACCTGGAGGGTTCATCGGATTCCCCGCCGCTCTGTCCGAACTGTGGTGGCACGATCGAGGGCCCGCCGAGCATGCTGGATTCGGGGACCCGCGAGGCCACCCGGCCGCTCCCCGAGACCACCCAGCCGTTCTCGCCCGAGGTCTCTTCCCGCGACACGACGCTCTGGATCGAGCGGTGGAGCAAGGGATCGCTCGGGACCGTCGGACGGTTCCAGCTTCGCGAGCTGCTGGGCGACGGCGGGTTCGGGGAGGTCTTCCTGGCGTACGACCCTCGGCTCGACCGGGACGTGGCGCTGAAGGTGCTCAAGCTGGCCAACCCGGACGATCGGGTGGTGCAGCGGTTCTTCCGCGAGGCCCGCGCCGCGGCCCGGCTGGATCACCCGAACATCGTGACGGTCCACGATGCCGGCCATGACGACGGCCGGTGCTGGATCGCCTACCAGTACGTCGCGGGCCGCACCTTATCGCGGCCGCGCGACCGGCGGATGGACGTGGCCGCCGTCGCCCGCCTCATCCGCGACCTGGCCGACGCGCTCGACCACGCGCACCGGCAGGAGGTCTTCCATCGCGACCTGAAGCCGGCCAACATCCTGGTCGACGACCGTGGCCGTCCCCACCTGACCGACTTCGGCCTGGCGCGGCGGGCCGACCTCGACTCGGACCTGACGCGCGACGGGGCGATCCTCGGCACCCCGGCCTACATGAGCCCCGAGCAGGCCGGCGGCCGGAGCCACCTGGCCGACGAGCGGAGCGACGTCTTCAGCCTCGGCGTGATCTTCTTCGAGCTGCTCTGCGGGCGACGGCCCGTCGACCTCCCGAGTGAGGCCCCCGCCTGGCTGTCCAAGGCATGCAATCCTGCCCCCCCGCCCCGACCTCGCACGATCGACCGCACGATCCCCGCCGCGCTCGATCGGATCTGCTTGAAGACCCTGGACGTCAATCCCGAGGGCCGCTACCCCAGCGCCCGCGCCCTGGCCGCCGACCTCGATCGCTGGCTCGATCGCCGCACGAGGGCGACGGCCCTCTCGACCCCACTGGTCCGCATCGCGCCGGGGGTCATTGCGGCGTTGCTCTTGATCCTTGACCTGAGCTTCGCGTTCGCGCCCGTCGAGCGATCGAAGCCGCCGGGCCCCATCAACACCCCGAAGTCCGAGTCGTCCCACGCCCCGCCGCCCCGACCGGCGACAGGGGCCGACGCCGCGCCGGTCCTCAAGTCCGAGCCGTCCCACGCCCCGCCGCCCCGACCGGCGACAGGGGCCGACACCGCGCCGGTCCGACGATCCCCCATCCCCGTACTCCCGGGGGCCGCCGACGGTGTCGCCCTGGTGGGCAACCGCAATAAGAAGACCTATCACCTCTCGACGTGCAAGGACGCCTCGAACATGGCGCCAACCAACCGGATCCCCTTCGCCAGCATCGCCCAGGCGGAGTCCTGTGGTTTCACCCCGTGCAAGAACTGCCGGCCATCGACGTCGAGGGCCGTCACGCCCGGAGGGGATGCCCGTCCTCCGAATTGATCGCGCATGTTGACCCGCGGCGTACACCTCCCGATACTGAACCCGACGCGCGAGGAGAGGCCATCGTGCTCGGCGCGTTCGTCCCGTGGGTCGGGCGCGGCGAGGCCCATCCCCGGAGCGAATCTCCGGGGAGGGTCACGGGGTAGAGGGCGGCATGGTCCCTGTCGGCGTTGTGGTCGTCCTGACGATCATCCTGGCGATCCTGGGGGTGGTGCTGGTCGGCTGGGTCAGGGCCCTGGGGGAGCTCCGGCGCGGGGTGGAGGCGCTGGGCGAGGGCAAGCCGGCCCGGCCGATCCTGTCGCGCGTCGGCGGCCCGGTCGGCCGGCTGGCGCAACTGTTCGACACGATCGCCCCCCAGCTCGAGGATCGGATCGCCCGGCTGGAGCAGGATCGCCAGCAGCTCCGGGCGGTCCTCAGCGGGATGGCCGAGGGCGTCATCGCCATCGACGCGCGGCGCCGGCTCCTGTTCGCCAACGCCAGCGCCAACCGGCTGTTCGGGCTCGACGGCGGGGCGGTGGGCAAGCTCATCCCCGAGCTGATCCGGAGCCCGCGGGTCCAGGAGGCGGTCGAGGCGACGCTCTCCGGGCCGGGGCCGTTCCAGGGGGAGATCGCCCTGGCGACCCGCGAGTCGTTGCTCCGCGTCCATGCGCGGGTCCTGGCCGTGCATGGCACCCCCCTTCCCGGCTCGCCGCCGCCCGGGGCGGTCCTGGTCTTCCACGACGTGACCGAGCTCCGCCGGCTGGAACGGATGCGCCAGGACTTCGTCGCCAACGTCTCGCACGAGCTGAAGACCCCGCTCGCCTCGATCAAGGCGTATACCGAGACCCTCCTCGACTGGGCCCTGCACGACGAGTCGGTCAACGTCCGGTTCCTGGAACGGATCGAGGAGCAGGCCGACCGGCTCAACCAGCTCATCCTCGACCTGCTGAGCCTGGCCCGGATCGAGTCGGGTCAGGAGGTCTACGAGCACGTGCCGCTCTCGCTGGCCCCGCTGCTCGACGCCTGCGTCGAATCCCACCGCGGACGCGCCGTGGCCAAGAGCCTGTCGCTCAGCCTCGAGCTCGGCCCGCTCGACGACACGACGCTCGTCCTGGCCGACGAGGAGGCGGTCCGCCAGATCATCGACAACCTGATCGACAACGCCATCAAGTACACCCCCGACGGCGGCTCGGTCCGCGTCTCGTGCCGCCTCGACGGCGACGCGATCGCCATCGAGGTCGCCGACACCGGCATCGGCATCCCCCGCGACGACCTGCCGCGCGTCTTCGAGCGGTTCTATCGCGTCGACAAGGCGCGGAGCCGCGAGCTGGGCGGCACCGGGCTCGGCCTCTCGATCGTCAAGCACCTGGTCCAGTCGATCGGCGGCCAGATCACCGTCGACAGCCGCGTCGGCGCCGGCTCCCAATTCACCGTGCAACTGCCCCGCTTCTGCCCGTCGTCGCCCCGCGGCGAGAGTGGCCCGGCGCGGGCGTGAGGGCGGCCGACGCGCGATCGCTCGGACGCTTCACATAATCTTCATGAAAGATCCTTGCGCAATCTTCATGAAAGATTGGTAGACTCGGGCTGACCTTGCCTCCCGGATCAAGGCATCGGGTCGTCAAGCTCGGAACGATCTACCTCCGAGGAAAGCAACGCATGCGTATCCCATGGAAAATCGGACTCACGGCGGGATCGCTCCTGGGGATCGTGGCGGTCGTGCTCTCCCCCGCTCTGACCGGCTGTGGCGGCAAGAGCGCGGAAGAGTCCTCCGCGCCCAAGGAGATCGTGGTCGATGGCTCCAGCACCGTCTTCCGGATCAGCGGCGCCGCGCAGGAGGCGTATAGCAAGGTCAACCACGACGTGACGGTGATCGTCGACAATCACGGGACCGGCGGGGGCTTCAGCCGCTACCTCAAGGGCGAGGTGGACATCGTCGACGCGTCGCGGTCCGCCAAGGACGACGAGGAGGCCGCGGCCAAGACGAACGGCCTCGATTGGACCCGATTCCTCGTGGGATACGACGGCATCACCCTCGTGGTCAACCCCAAGAACGACTTCGTCAAGTCGCTGACCGTCGAGCAGTTGAAGAAGATCTGGGAGCCGGACAGCAAGGTGAAGACCTGGAAGGACGTGGACCCGTCCTGGCCCGATCGCAAGATCGTGCTGTATTGCCCCGACAAGGACTCGGGCACGTTCGACTTCTTCACCGAGGCGATCGTCGGCAAGGCCAAGAGCCAGCGCGGCGACGTCCAGGCCAGCTCCGACGACAACATCCTGGTCAAGGGCGTGGCCGGTGACGAGGACGGCCTGGGCTACTTCGGGTTCGCCTACTATGTCGCGAACAAGGACAAGCTCCGCGCCGTCGCCGTCCAGAACGGCCCCGACGCCAAGCCCGTCCTGCCGACCCACGAGACCATCCTGAACAAGAGCTACGCCCCGCTCTCGCGACCTCTTTATATCTATGTCAAGAACTCGGCGCTGAAACGGCCCGAGGTGTACGCGTTCGTCAAGTTCTACCTTGACGAGGTCGCAACCCTGACGGAAAAGGCCGGATACGTCGCCCCGCACGACGACGACAAGGCCGCCAACCAGAAGGCGTTGCCGGCCCCGCCATCCGCGACCGCGGCCGCCGCGAAGTAGGCGCCCCGCCTTCGGGCGGGCCCGACGCCGTCGTGCCCGCCCGTCTCTTCCGAGGAAGCATCGGTGTCTGCCCTCACCCGCCACATCCCCGCGTCGCATTCCGGGCTCTGGGCCGGCCCCTCGCGGTTCCGATCGCTCACCGAGGCCGGCGTCGGCGCGTTCCTGCTGCTGTGCGCGACGATCACCGTCTTGACGACGGCCGGCATCATCCTCGTGCTCGGGCTCGAAACGCTGGAGTTCTTCGAGAAGTCCAAGGTCGGCCTGCTCCACTTCCTGACCGGGACCGTGCTGAACCCCGAGGGGGGGAAGTACGGGATCTTGCCGCTGATCTGGGGGACCTTCCAGGTCGCCGCGGGCTCGTCGGTGATCGCGCTGCCGATCGGGCTGCTCAGCGCCATCTATCTGAGCGAGTATGCCCCGAGTCGGGTCCGCGCGGTCCTCAAGCCGGCGCTGGAGCTGCTGGCGGGCATCCCGACCATCGTCTACGGCTACCTCGCGCTGCTCCTGGTGACCCCCGTCCTGAAGGCGATCTTCGAGCCGATGGGGATCCCCGTCTCGACGTTCAACGTGGCCAGCGCCTGCATCGTGGTCGGGGTGATGATCATCCCGCTGGTCTCGTCGCTGAGCGAGGACGTGCTGTCGGCCGTCCCTCGGGGCCTGCGCGAGGCGGGCTACGCCCTGGGGGCGACGAAGTTCGAGGTCTCGACCCGGATCGTCCTGCCGGCGGGCCTGTCGGGGGTGATGGCGTCGTTCATCCTGGCCGTCAGCCGGGCGATCGGCGAGACGATGGCGGTCGTGCTGGCCGCCGGGATGCGCCCGCAGATCACCCTGAACCCGTTCGACTCATGCGAGACGATGACCACCTACATCGTCTCGGTGACCGGGGGCGAGGCCTCTTACGGCTCGCCCGAGTACCTCTCGCTGTTCGCCGTCGGGATGGCGCTCTTCCTCAGCACGCTCGCCCTCAACCTCCTGTCGGAAATTGTGTTGCGTCGCTATCGCGAGGTCTACCGATGAGCCGGCCGGCCTCCTCCTTGTATGAGCCCCATCGCCGGATCCGGGTGCTGGCCGGCCCGGTCTTCGGGGCCGCGTGCTTCCTGGCGACGCTGACGGGCGTGGTCGTGCTCTCGGTGCTGCTGGGGTCGATCATCGCCACCGTCCTCCACCGGCCGGGGGTCCACCCCTGGTATGACGTGGCGAGCAACACTCGCGACCTGTACGAGTTCCTCAAGGCGCTGGTGACGCGGGTCCGGTCGCGCGACCCGGCGCTGGCCGGGTTCCGGATCGGGATCGTCGGGAGCCTCTGGCTGCTGGTCCTGGTGGCCGTCTTCGCCATCCCGGTCGGCATCGGCGCGGCGGTCTTCCTGGAGGAGTACGCCCCTCCGGGCCGGCTCCGCCGGGTCATCCAGACGAACATCGCCAACCTCGCCGGGGTGCCGTCGATCGTCTACGGGATCCTCGGCCTGGCGCTGTTCGTGCGGGCGTTCGGCCTGAACCGCCTGGCGCTGGGGCCGACGCTCTGGGCCGGCGGGCTGACCCTCGGGCTGCTGATCCTGCCGGTCATCGTCATCGCCACGCAGGAGGCGCTGCGGACCGTGCCGAGCTCGCTCCGCCAGGCCGCTCTGGCGCTGGGCGCGACCCACTGGCAGGTCATCCGCGACCACGTCCTGCCCGTCGCGCTGCCGGGCATCCTGACCGGGACGATCCTCGGCTTGTCGCGGGCGATCGGCGAGACCGCCCCGCTCCTGATGGTCGGCGCCGCCGGTTCGATCCTCCGGCTGCCGAGGGGGCCGGGCGACCGCTACACCGCGCTACCGGTCGAGATATATAATTATGCCAAGGAACCCAGCGCCGAATTCTCGACCATCGCCGCGGGGGGGATCCTGATCCTGGTGGTCCTCCTGCTGTCGATGAACGCGGTCGCCATCTTCATCCGGAACCGCTACAGCCGTTCCGTCCGAGGCTAAGCTCTTCCATGAGTCTCCCCGAAATCCCCGTCGTCTCGGCGTCTTCGAAAGTCCCGGCGCCTTCGGGAGTCCCGGCCCCCTCCCCCGCGCCGGCCCCGGTCCCCCCCGAGGCCGGCCCCGTGCTGGCCGCGTATCACCTCTCGGTCTGGTATGGGACGTCGCTGGCGCTGAAGGACGTCACCATCGAGATCCCTCGCAACCAGATCACGGCGCTGATCGGGCCTTCGGGCTGCGGCAAGAGTACCCTGCTGCGCTGCTTCAACCGGATGAACGACCTGATCCCCGGCGCGCGGACGGAGGGCGTGATCCTCTGCGACGGCAAGGAGATCACCTCCCCCGACACCGACCCGGTGGCCCTCCGCCGCCGGATCGGCATGGTCTTCCAGAAGCCGAACCCGTTCCCCAAGAGCATCCACGAGAACGTCGCCTGGGGGGCCCGGATCAACGGCTACCGTGGCAACATGGACGACCTGGTCGAGCGCTCGCTCCGCCGCGCGGCGCTCTGGGACGAGGTCAAGGACAAGCTGCACCGCTCGGGCATGGACCTCTCCGGCGGCCAGCAGCAGCGGCTCTGCATCGCGCGGACGCTGGCCGTCGAGCCCGAGGTGATCCTGATGGACGAGCCCTGCTCGGCGCTCGACCCGATCTCCACCGCGCGGGTCGAAGACCTGATGGACGACCTCAAGTCCGAGTACACGATCGTCATCGTTACGCACAACATGCAGCAGGCGCGTCGCGTCAGCGACATGACCGCCTGCTTGATGCTCGACGAGGACTCGCGCGACAAGAACCGGATCGGCGTCATCGCCGAGTTCAGCTCGACCGACCTCCTGTTCACCAACCCCAAGGACCCCCGGACCGAGGCCTACATCACCGGTCGGATCGGCTGAGGATGGCTCCGGCGAGGGCGCCAAGCCGATCGCTGCGTCGTCCGGGTCGTTCGTCTTCATCATTTCTCAAAATTGCCGTCAACCTTCGATCACAATGGCATGGCAAATCGAACGACGAAATCCTGTTCCCTGGGAAGACGAGTCCCCACACCACGAAGCTAGCGCGCCATGCCCAAACCCAAGATTCTGATCATCGAGGACGAACGGCCGCTGGTCGAGATCCTGGCCGCGAACCTGGAGCGTGAAGGGTTCGACGTGCTGATGGCGTATGACGGTCACGACGGCCTGCGGCAGGCGCAGTTGAAGCTGCCCGACCTGGTCGTGCTCGACCTGATGTTGCCGGTCAAGCAGGGCCTGGAAGTCTGCCGCGAGCTCCGGACGGGCTCGCGGACGCGAGAGATCCCGATCATCATGGTCACGGCCAAGGCCGAGGAGTCGGACCAGCTCGTCGGCTTCGCGATGGGGGCCGACGATTACGTGACCAAGCCGTACAGCGTGAAGGTCCTGATCGAGCGGATCAAGAAGCAATTGCGGCGGCTCCAGGCGCAGGAAGAGCCGGCCACGGGGTCGCTGATCGAGAGTCAGGGGGTGGTCATCGACCGCCACAGCCACCGCGCGCTGTACCACGACGAGGAACTGCCCCTGACCCCGACCGAGTTCCGCCTGCTCGAGGTGCTGCTCCGCCAGGCGGGTCGCGCCTTCACGCGCTACGAGTTGATGGACGCCGCCATCGGCGAAGATGCCGTCGTCCTGGAACGGACGATCGACGTCCATATCAAGAGCCTGCGCAAGAAGCTGGGCGATGCGGCCGACCTCATCGAGACCGTCCGCGGCGTCGGTTACCGGTTTCATGAGCCGCGGTTGGTGGAGTCTTGAGCTCGGCGCGGACCGCGACGGGGGGCCGGGGCGCGGCCTTGAGCTGCGCCCCCAGGCGCTCGGGGACGAGCTCGGCGCGGACCACCGAGACGTTGCGGGGTGCCTCGATCCCGAGCCGGACCTGTCCCCCCTCCAGCCGGACGACCGTCACGCAGATGTCGTCGCCGATAAAGAGTTTTTCCATCAACTTGCGGGTCAACACCAGCATGGCACGGTTCCTCTCGGGGCGTGAAACACGGGTTCCCTTCCGCGTTGCGTCGTCGGTCTTCGGTCTGCCGGGCAGGGGAGCTCGAGCACTCAACAGGACTCTAGGTTACATCTCCCCCACCCGCCCGCTCGGCCGTATTTTCCCGCGCACGCCCTTTCTGCCGTTGCATGGCATCCGTCGGGAAATCGTCCGTGGTCCTCGAAGAGGTGACGCGATCGCGCGTGAATGGTGACACTCCTCCACTTCGAAATCCATCCGTGGTCTCAATAACGAAGAGAACGGGCACCTGATCGGTTCGTGACACCCCTTCCTGTTCGAAATCTCCGCCCGGCCTCCGGCCAGCAATCGCGCTCGCTAGCGACAATCGGGCCGTCGCCGCGGGACTCGCGTGCGATTTTTCGACGTCCCGGATATAATGACCCTCGGGTTCAGCGACGGAGCAATCCCTACTGCCGCGATGCTCGACCTGAGATGAGGGAACGATGTCCCACGCCGCCGTGATTGTCATTGGATCGGGGTCCGCCGGGCTCACCGCCGCGCTCTACGCGGCGCGGGCCAACCTGACGCCCCGGGTCTTCGAGGGCCATGAGCCGGGGGGTCAGCTCACCTGGACGACGATCGTCGAGAATTACCCGGGCTTCCCCGACGGTGTCCTCGGGCCGGATTTGATGGACATGATGCGGCGTCAGGCGCAGCGGTTCGGGGCCGATTGCCGATTCGAGACCGTCATCGCGGCCGACCTGTCGCGCCGCCCGTTCCGGATCACGACCTCGACCGACCCCAAGGACCCCGAGGCCGAGACGTTCGAGTGGACGGCCAGCGCCGTGATCATCGCCACCGGGGCCTCGGCGCGGACGCTCGGCCTGAAGGACGAGAGGCGCTACATGGGCTACGGCCTGGGGACGTGCGCCACCTGCGACGGCGCGCTGTACCGGGGCAAGCGGGTCGGCGTCGTCGGCGGCGGCGACACGGCCGCCGAAGAGGCATCGTTCCTGACCAAATACGCCACCAAGGTCACACTGATCCACCGCCGCGACAAGCTCCGCGCCTCGAAGGTCATGCAACAGCGGCTCTTCGACAACCCCAAGATCGAGTACATCTGGAACGCGGAGGTCGTCGAATACCTCGGTGTCGATACGTCCTACCCGGCCCTGACCGGCGCGCGCCTGGCCTCGACCAAGGACGGCTCGACCCGCGATCTCTCCCTGGATGGCCTCTTCCTGGCGATCGGCCACTCGCCCAACACCTCGATCTTCAAGGGTCAACTGGCGATGACGCCGGACGGCTTCCTCCTGACCCCGACGGCGCTGGCCTGGCGCGGGACGCCCGCGCCCGAGGGACTGGCCCAGCGGATGATCAACTACGGCTCGGCCACCAGCGTCGAGGGGGTCTTCGCCGCCGGCGACGTCGTCGATACCCACTATCGTCAGGCGATTACCGCCGCCGGCTCGGGCTGCGCCGCGGCGATCGACTGCGAGAGATGGCTCGAGGCGACCGGGGCCGCGCACTGAGGGCGCGGGCCGCGCGCCGAAGGACCCTCCGGGCCGGGTCGTCTCGTCGATGATTGCCCCTGAATCTTCCGATTTTTTCAGCTATAATAGATTTTGCGGCGGCTATCGAAGTCAAGATGCCCGTGCCGCATCGGGCCGTTCGGGACGGAATTCACGAGGGAATAGAGATCGTATGGAGAGCCGACCGCCGCAAGAATCTCCGCGCCGTCCGCCCGGCGGGCGCAAGCCCAACGGTTCCGGCGGATCGCCGACCCCTCCCTGGCTCTGGCTCCTGCTGATTCTGGGCTTCGGGCTGATCTTCTATCAGTTCAAGCCCTCGACCGAGCCGCAGGTCACCTACAGCCCCTGGTTCCTCGACCAGGTGGAGCGCGATAACATCAAGAGCCTCTCGATCCAGGGGAACGAGGCGCGGGGCGAGCTCCGGAAGAGGCAGTCGTACCAGCCCCCGACGGGCGGCGCGCAACTGATCACCAAGTTCTATACCTATTTCCCCTCGGAACAGGCCATCGATCGCGTCACGTCGGAGCTGCGCAAGAAGCCGCGCCCGGCCGACGTCGAGCCGCCCCGGATCGAGACCAACCCGCCGCAGGCGGCCAACAGCCTGGTCTGGATCACCCTGCTGCTGCCGACGTTCGTGATCGTCGGGCTCATCTACTTCATGATGCGCCGGGCCCGCGACCAGTTCGACGGCGGGATCCTCGGCAGCTTCGTCAAGAGCCCCGCCAAGCGGCACGACAAGTCGAAGCAGAGGACCACCTTCGACGAGGTCGCCGGCCTGGAGAACGCCAAGAGCGAGCTGCAGGAGATCGTCGAGTTCCTCAAGAACCCCGAGAAGTTCCAGCGGCTCGGCGGCCGGATCCCCAAGGGGGTGCTGCTGATCGGTCCCCCCGGCTCGGGCAAGACGCTGCTGGCGCGGGCCGTCGCGGGCGAGGCGGGGGTGCCGTTCTACTCGATCTCGGGCTCGGAGTTCATCCAGATGTTCGTCGGCGTCGGCGCCAGCCGCGTCCGCGACATGTTCAAGACGGCCAAGGAGAACAGCCCCTGCATCCTGTTCATCGACGAGATCGACGCCGTCGGCCGGGTCCGGGGTGCGGGCCTCGGCGGCGGCCACGACGAGCAAGAGCAGACGCTCAACCAGATCCTGACCGAGATGGACGGCTTCTCGCCCAATGAGAGCGTCATCGTCCTGGCCGCGACCAACCGCCCCGACGTCCTCGACCCCGCGCTGCTCCGCCCCGGCCGGTTCGACCGCCACGTCACCGTCGACCGCCCGACCAAGAAGGGTCGGCTCGAGATCCTCAAGGTCCACACGCGGAACATCCCGCTCGACGCCGACGTCGATCTCGACAGCATCGCCCGGGGGACCGTCGGGATGAGTGGCGCCGACCTGGCCAACCTCGTCAACGAGGCCGCGCTGCTGGCGACCCGCGAGAACAAGGACAAGGTCGACATGTGCGACTTCGACGCGGCGCGCGACAAGGTCATCATGGGGGCGAAGCGCGAGGAGATCATCACCGAGAAGGACAAGCGCCTGACCGCCTACCACGAGTCGGGGCACGCGCTGGTCGCCTGGCTGACCCCGGCCGCCGACCCGGTGCACAAGGTCACGATCATCCCGCGCGGCCGGGCGCTGGGCGTCACCCAGTTCCTCCCCGAGGAGGATCGCGTCGGGATCAACGAGAGCGAGGTCCAGGCCGACCTGACGGTGGCGCTGGGGGGCCGCGCCGCCGAGCGGCTCGTCTTCAACGACCTGACGGCCGGCGCCGCGGGCGACCTGAAACACGCCACCCGGCTGGCCCGGATGATGGTCACCCAGTGGGGCATGAGCGAGCGCGTCGGGCCGGTCTTCTTCCGCGCCTCCGAGGAGCATCCGTTCCTGGGCCGCGAGATGAGCGAGCCCCGCGACCATTCCGAGCACACCGCGCAGGTCATCGACGAGGAAGTCGCGCGGATCCTCCACGAGGCCGACGAGCGCGCCTATCGTCTCCTCGAAGCGCATCGCGACGAGCTCGAGCGCATGACCGAGGCGCTGATCGAGCGCGAGGTCCTGACCGTCGCGGAGATCGAGGAGCTGATCGGCAAGCGCGCCGGCAGTGCCCGCGTCGAGGCCTCGGGCGACGAGGTCGCCGCGTCGATCGACAACCCCATCTGATACAAGCTCCAGGAATTATCTGCACTTGGTCTGCTGTAGGAGTTACGCGGACGTGGGCATATGCATCCAATCGCTTGGGGTTTAGGTCTGTCGAGACGAGATCCAGTGGGGGGGATAGCTAACCCGTTCCCCCCCATCTCCTCCAAACCGCCATACAACGAGGGGTTGAGGTCCACGACTGCGTCATCCCTATGCCCATTGGAAATTCGAAATCTGGAATTCGAGATCCGGACAGAACCCCCAAAATCGCTGGGATGCGTATGCCACACTTTCCCGAAAACCACCTACGCGATCTTGAGAATTTCAAATTTGTGATCTCAAATTTGAAATTATGAAGGGAGTTGAGATTATGAAGAGAATTAAAGATTTCAAATTTGAGATCTCAAATTTGAAATTATGAAGAGAATGCATCGAATTCCTGGGAAGCGGATGAGCACCGGGCCCGCGGGGAGGTGAGACGGGGCGAGGCCCACACCAGCCGCGGGGTGATCGGTGGGCCTCGCCGCGTCCGACTCATCCCGCGGATGGCTACACCGTGTCCACGACGCCCGAGACTGAGATCCCCGTCGTCTGCGCGGGGGTGGTGGTGGCCGACCACCTGTGCACGCCGATCGACCGCCTGCCGACGGCCGGGGAGCTGGTGGCGGCCGATGACCTGATCGTGAACATCGGCGGTAGCGCGTCGAACGCGGCGGTCGCCCTGGCCAAGCTCGGCGTCCGCGCGGCCGTCTGCGGCCGGGTCGGTGACGACATCTTCGGCAGGTTCGTGGCCGAGGCGATGGGGATGCATGGCGTGGACGTGCGCGGGCTGACCATCGACCCCACGCGAGCGACGAGCCAGACGTTGATCGTCAACGTCCGGGGGGAGGACCGACGCTTCATCCATGCGTTCGGCGCCAATCAGGGGCTCAGCGTCGCCGACCTTGACCGGGCCCTGTCCGCCTCGCCGAAGGTCTTGTACCTCGGGGGCTACCTGATCTTGCCGGCCCTCGAGGCCGAGGCGCTGGCCCAGCGGTTCGCAGGGGCCCGGCGGGCGGGCGTCATGACGGTGCTCGACGTGGCGACCCCCGGCCCCGGCGACTACCTTCGTCACTTGCGCCCGGTGCTCCCCGAGACCGACGTGTTCCTCCCCAATGGCGACGAGGCGGCGCTGATCCTGGGCGAGACCGATCCGGTCCGCCAGGCGCGGGCCTTCCGCGACCTGGGCGCCCGACGGGTCGTGATCACCCGCGGCGCGCGCGGCGCCGTCGCCCTCTCCGAGGCGCTCCAGGTTCGGCTGGGTGCCTACCCGGTCCCATTCGTGGACGGCACGGGCGGCGGCGACGCCTTCGACGCCGGATACATCCTCGGCCTGCTCGAGGGGCTCCCCGAGATCGAGTGCCTGAAGCTGGCCAGCGCCATCGGCGCCAGTTGTGTCCGGGCCGTCGGCACCACCGCGGGCGTCTTCACGCGGCCCGAGGTCGATGCCTTCCTCCGTCAGCACGAACTGTCGGTCGAGGCCCTCTGAAGGATGAACGGCGTGTCCAGGCAGACCGCCGGGGCCTCGTCGGACACGTCCTTCGCGATGAGCGGATCGCCGATGGCGTACTGGACGCGGGAGTGCGTCCGGCCGAAGTGGGAGAACAGGTGGGTCAGGGCCACGACGGCACGACATCCACGCCGTCCCCTCAACAGATGAAGCCGCGAGCGAGTTCACGACGGGAAGCACTTGCCGAAGGCCAAGAGCAAGCGGGGCGACCCTTTCAGGCGGATCTTCCGCCGCAGCAACGCCCAGACGAGGCTCCGTTCCTTCCGCAGGAAGCCCAGCCACGTTTGACTGTCCGCCGTCACGTTCAGATCCGGCGAGCCCGCGTGCCCGTCCTCGACTCGGATCGTCTGATCCCGGATCACGACGGTCGCCTCGGCGCGCTCCGCCCCCGTGAACGTGAAGTGGTATGTCGCCGCCAGTCCCTCGGACCTGTGCCGTTGGAAGACGCGGGGCATGCTCCCCAGGAAGCCGCGAATCGAGCCGGGCCGGAGCCCGTTGCCGACGGGCTTGATCCTCTTGTGCGGGAATCGCTTCGCCGCATGGGCATGGGCATCCGAGCCGGGGACCACAAAGAGCGTCTCCTCCTTCTGCTGCAACGGGTCCACAACCGCCTTGAGGAACCCCTTCCGGTCGTCCAGGAAGGGGCCGATCACGTCCTCGCCCGCCGGGCAGACCGCCATGCAGTACGCCGCCTTGTAGTTCGGGCCGAAGCCGAGGCTCTGCCAGACGGACGCCGTCTCGCTGTCGCTGACCCGGCGGCGGTAATCGAGGGCGTCCCGGCTCTCGACGACGTTCTCGACCCAATCGCCGAACCCGCCCAGGAACTCCCGGTAGTTGTGCGTGTAGCAGGCCGAGAAGTCGAAATGCCCGTCGGCGCCGATCGCCCCCACGGGGCAGGCCGCCACGCAGAGCTTGCACTCCAGGCACGGGTTGTAGTCGAGCCGCGCGCCCTCTTCGGAGATCTCGGCGTCGACCAGGACCGTGGCCAGGAGGATGAAGTTGCCGAACTTCGGGTGGATGACGTTGCGGTGGATGCCCATCTGCCCGAGGCCCGCCGCCACGGCGACCGGCTTGTGGGCGACCACCCAGACCTTGCTGGGGACGCGGTCCATCTCCATCGGGAAGCCCATCGCCGGGTTGACCGCCCGATGCCCCTGGGCCTCGAGGGCGGCGACGATGGAGCGGGCGACCTCGTTCATCCGATCGCCCGTATGATGGAACTCGAGGTTGGCGACCGAGCGGGCGGGGCTGCGGATCGGCTCCCGGTTCATCCGGCAGACGATGCTCACCAGCCCCTTGGTCCAGGGGAAGAGGCGGAGGATGTCCTCCCGCTGGTCGTCGAGCTCGGGTCGCCCGATCGAGACGAACCCCACGTCGTCGGCCCCCGCGTCGAGGCAGAGGCGCCGGAGCCGCTCGGCGTCGAGGGCCTTCGGCGGCGTCTCCTGGGGACTCTGACGGTACCGGACCACGCTCGGATGTTCGTCGAGTTTCGCCATGACTATCTCCTCGTTGCAGATCTTTGGAGTGTGTCGATCCAGGTTCGATAATCGGACCGGCAAGAATTCGATCGGTCCGACCGTTCGTTCAAGAACGCCGTAACTTCACCGGCGGCCTCCGCCGCCGACCCCCGCCTCGAGATCCCCCGGGGCATCCGCCCGCTCGTCCCACTCCCGGGCGGACTGATCGTTCGAGAGCCCCCTCCAGACGAGGGGGCGTGCGATTCGGATCCCGGTCGAACCGAGTCGCACCCATCGACGTCGAGCGAGGGGACCCACGGCTGTGGCCGTGCGGGGAGAATCGCGGAGTCTCTACTGGACAGACGATCTCAAATTCGAGATAATAGTTTATGTCTCCTCCGATTGTTCCGGATTGATCGTGGGACACCGGGCATGCTCGATGGCTGCGCGCCGGGTGACGCCGCGCTGGCGCTGGACGCCGAAAGCGGGGAAACAGTGAGGATGTCGGCCGTAGTGCTGCGCCCAAGTGGTAACCGCAACCCCGTAAGCTCCCTGTGGGATGCCCCCGGCTTTAGCCGTGGGGAGGATTGTCACAACCACCGTCACTAAGGTCCCCGCACCCATGTGGATGCCCAGGACTACAGGTTCAAACCGAGAGGAAAGTAGGTTGTATCTACAACAAGACCGCGCGATTTTCGTCGCACCGGCTTGCTGGCCGCCTCAGGGAGCTGGATGATCGAAGCCAAGCCGGGAAGCCACCTGACGGAGCGCTGCCTCACCATCCTCGCCGATCAAGAGCCTCGCCTCCGCCTGGGCCTTCTCCCACGACGGCTGGATCGTGCCGAGGAGTTTCTTCCCCTGGGGTGTGAGCCGGATCATCTGGTTGCGGCCCCCGGTCGGCGGATCCGACTCCAGCCAGCCTTTCTGCTTCATCAGTTCCACGTCCCGGCTGAGGGTGGACTTCTCGATCCGAAGGATCCGGGAGACCTCGGCGGGCCGGCTCTCGTCCAGATAGGCGACGGCCGCCAGGATGTTCGCCTGGCTGATCCGGAGCCCGAAGGGTCGGAGGGCTTCGTCGTAAAGGGCCGTGATCACGCGATTGATCAGGCGGACCCGGACGGCG
>JAFANO010000138.1 GCA_019232645.1 Planctomycetaceae bacterium
TGGTCGAGGAAGACCTGGGCCAGGTCAGTTACGTCGGCCTCGGCATAGTCGAGCTCGCGCAGATCGGTGGCATAATACTGACGAACGCCGACCAGCAACGCGTATCTCTCCCCCGGTCGTCGATCCGGAGGCTGCGCGTCGGCGGGCACTCCGACAAGCATCACCAGGGTGATCATTAGGAGGAGGATGTGACTGGTTCGAGGGGGTCGCATGGCAGAACGGTCCTCCTCGCAGGAATGAATCCGGGCCGGGAAACCACAGAAAGTGATCCGTCGGGTCGGGGACATCACAATCTCTACCATGTCGATCCGGCGTTCCCCCCAACATGCGTCCGGTTGTTGATAGCGTACCCGGATCGAGCGGCCGGGACCAGACCCGGGCTGGACCGTTCGTGAACATGTCGGGCCGGTCTGTCCGGCAAGCCGACTGGAAGGCCACACCGGCCACACCGGGCGATTTTTGTCTCGGTCCACGCAATCCGGCTTGGGATCGAGCCGTTCGCCGAGTTGCGAGCTAACTCGTCGTCATTGAGCGGGTCCGAAGCTGATTCTTCCTGTTCCCGCCGAGCGATCCTCGGATTGGCCCCGGTAGCCGTGCTACAGTCTCGAATTTCTCAACCCGCGACGATTCATATCTCTTTCAACGGTATTGACCTTAAACCCAACCCCGACCCGACTTCAGTCGGCCGCGGTCGCGGGGTGCGTTGTTGAAGCGGATCAGACCCTTGATTTTGCACAGATTGCGAAGTCGAGCGGGCTTGCCTGGGCGGATCTTGGGAGACATCGAGACCGACACGGGAGGCTGAGCTTTCGGCACGCCCTTCGCAAGGATGTTTTTCCGTCTATCGGGTACGTGCGAGGACGACCTGCTTTCTGAGGAAGATGGCGAGCCCGAAAGGGCCCTGATCCGCAGCCCCGGCGGGATGCCGAGGGGCAACCGCGGATCTCCTTGATCCCTTCAATTCGGTCAAAATATTTTGCTTGATCGGGAAAATTGGTGGTGTTCCAGTTAGATTGAAATACTCGCCAAAAGTCCTTCCGTGACAGAAGTCTGGCCCCCGAGGCGGGCTCGACTTGTAACTCCTTACATCAGCGGGACTTATTGCCCATTTTTCAATCCAGTTGGGACACCACCGGAAAATCCAGAGTTCAAATTCAAGATTCATGGATTGTCACGCATGTCGCTTCCATACGACGCCACGGGGCTGGTCTAGGATCGCCGGTCCCGCCGTCGTCGCGTCGTAGGAGTCTCCTGGCCGGCGATCCAGGCCGTCCAATACCGGGCGTCGTTGATATCTGTGGCCCGCATGATTTTATCTCGTCGCCGAGTGAAGTGAGCATCCTCCGGGATCGTCCCGGATGCATCCCAATCGTTCACAACCAAGGAGAAACGATGAAGGCCCGCACCAAGATTTCGATCGTCGCGACCGGTGGCCTCGCGGTCGCACTGCTGGCAACGTCACTGTATGCGCAGGTCTCCGCTCCCGTGCCCGGACAGGTCCCCGCCGGCGGCGTTGTTCCGGGACAGGTCCCCGCGGCCGGCATGCGTCAGGAACGGGTCATGGCCGGCGCTCCGAATGTCGGGGCCGGGCAGGGAGCGCAGATGATGATCGGTCATGGCCTGGCGATGGCCATCGACGGCACGGCGCTCAAGGAGAGCGCCGAGAGGTATCAGCAGAAGGGCGAGCAGAATGCCCAGCGGATGGACCCGGCACAGCAGCTCATGAGGCACGCCCGGCACGAGATGCAGGAAGGTCAACGGATGATCAATGACGCCGGGCGAGACCCGTGGGCACCGCAGCCGCTGAGGAATGCGGCGAGCGGATTCGTCAACACCCTCTTCAGCCTGTGCGGGGGCCCCGCGCAGCGCGGGAACGCCGCGAATCTCAACGACAGCGACAAGGCCACCATCTGTTTGATCAACCACGCGACCTGTGAGGCCGTCGACGCGAGCCTGCTCTTGCAGTCGACGCGGATGCTGGGCGCCACCAGCGCCGTGGTCGAGCAGCTCCAGCGCCATGCCCAGCAGATGATGGCCGACAGTCGGGAGACCTTGCAGCGGCTGCTCGGGCAAGAGAATGCCGGGCGAGGGAATCGCTCGGGCGATGCGGCCGATCGCCAGGGCGAGGTCTCGGTGATGACGCTGGCCCAGCGCGGCCGCGAGGTCATCGATGCCTTGCAAACCAGTGCCGCCCAGCCGGCCGGCGCGGTGGGGGCCCCCGGCACCATCCGCGAAAGCACGCCCCCGGGCGCGCCGCGCGGGGCCATCGGCGAAGGGATCGTCCCCGCGACCCCGGGCGGCACGATCCGCGAAGGGGCCGTCCCCGCGACCCCGGGCGTCGGGCGCGGCATTCAGCCAGGCGGGACGACCGTCCCCGGGGGCTCGACCTCCAGCGAGTCCCGCGGTAACACGATCCCCGGCGGCGCCGGCAGCGGCACGAACCGCGGCCGCATCCCGGACGGGTTGAGCACCCCGCCTCGCTGAGTCGGTCGGCGCCGGATGACTCCTCCGAGGGAACTGGCTCGAAAGTCCGACCTGATCGCGGGGGACGGGGGTCGGTGCACCGACCCCCGTCCCCTCGTCGTCTATTGGCGTGGTGGGCGCTCCCTTTTCCTGAGGGAATACTCAAGTCCCCTGACGGTCCTGCCGACGGAGGAGATGCGGCATTTTGATGCACATCGAAGGGCTCTGATCGAGGACTTGAATCCCATGAATCGCAACGTGGGGGCCAGCTTCATACTGAGTGTGTTGATGGTCAGTTTCTTCGCGGTCGCCCTCTATCCGCGCGGTGGCCCGCCTCCCCCCTGCTCTGCCGAGTCATCGGTGGTGAGTCCCGAGGCGCCGGGATCCGCGCCGCCGGATCCTCCGCCGTTGCCCACTCCGGGCGTCCCGTCGTTCGAGGCGGCAGAAGTTGCTTCGGTCGAGCCGGGCTCAAAGTCCGATCCGGTCCCGGAGCCTCGGGATAAAGGGCGGGCGGAGACGTCCCCGAGGCCACAACCTGTGACGGTCCGGAGCTTCCAGGACCGAGCCGAGATCATGACCGGGACGGTGGAGAGCCCGCCGGGATCCTCGCGGGCCGCTCTGTTGACGCGACCGAATCCGACGACCTGGCCCGCCCGGGCGCAAATCGTCTCGCGACGGCGGGCCATCATCCCGCCGCGTCTCCCTACGGCCTTCACGACCGTGGGCGCGGGCGAGTCGCTCGCGGACGTCGCAATCCGGGTCTATGGCTCGCCGGAATCGGCCGAGATGCTCTGGCGGGCCAATCGCGACGTCATCGAGCAGCGCGATGCTTCCCTCCGCGAAGGGATGCTCCTGCGGACGCCGAGTGACCGGGCGCGACCGGGTCGCCCGCCGGGGGTCGGCGTCGATTGACGATTCCCTCGGATCGGCGCGGCTCAAATCAGAGGCCGCTCCGGAAATAGACGATGTCACCGTCCTTGATGATGTAGTCCTTGCCCTCGAGGCGCAGGAGGTTCTTGGCCTTGACCTCCTTCATGGTTCCGAGCCGGGCCAGGTCGTCGTAGGCGGTCACCTCGGCGCGGATGAATCCCTTGGCTAGGTCGGTGTGGATCTTGCCCGCGGCGACGACCGCGGTGCCGCCACGCTCGAGGTTCCAGCCGCGGACCTCGGGCTCGCCGGCGGTGAAGAACGTGATGATCCCGACCGCGTCGTACGCCTTGCGGATGATCCGGTCGCGGCCGAACTCGCTGACCCCCATGTCGGCCATGAATGCGGCGCGTTCGTCGTCCTCGAGCTGCGACAGCTCGAGCTCGAGCTGGGCGTCGATCGCCAGGGCGTCGGGGGCCATCGCCAGGAGACTGGCGGGGACCTCCCGCCCCTGCAGGATGTTGACCACGACGACCTGCGGCTTGTCGGTCAGGATGCCGAAGGAGCGCATCGGCTTCTTCTCCTCGTCGGTGAGGCCGAGCGACGCGATCGGCTCGCCCGCGTCGAGCGCGGCGTGGACGCGCTTGACCAGGTCGAGCTCCTTGAGCTGGGCCTCGCGGTCGGGCCGGGGCTTCTTGACGCTGGCCTCGAGTCGCTCGATGCGGTTGGTGACCACCCCCAGGTCGGCGAAGAGCATCTCGTCGCGGAAGGCGGCCAGATCGGCCGCGGGATCGCCGCCAGCGAAGGCGCCGAGGACGATCAGCAGCGCGTCCCCTTCGCGGATCAGCGCCAGCCGCTGGGGGTTGTCGCCGTGCGAGCCGGGGATCAGCCCGGGGGTATCGAGCATCTCGACGGTCGCCGGGGTCACCTTCTTCGGCGTGTGCAGCGCGGCCAGAAAATCGAGGCGCGGGTCGGCCAGCGTGGCCACCCCCACCTGGCCCGAGTGGACCTTCCCCGGATCCGGGGTCGCCCCGGTCAGGAGCTGGAACAACGTGCTCTTGCCACTCCCGGAAAACCCGACCAGTCCGACTCGCATGGCCCTGCATTCCTCTCCGGAGACGATGTCTGGGGTGCGTTCATGCGCAGTCCTTCGAAACCCGGACTCTCCGCCCGATCCCGAACTTCGGCACGAGGCGAATCGGCATCACGCCTTGATCCGCTCGTATGCTGAGCAGGGTCTCCGCTCGTGGGCGCAAAGGTCCTTAGGAGTTACGTAGTTGGTATGATGGGCAAGTTTCGGAGTCGAAAAATACCTGATATTGGGCTCAAAAGATTACCCAGATTACCAACTGCGTAACTCCTAGTCCTCTAGTATATGCGAGCGCCGCACCGATTCCAACACACGGAGACACTCGGAAGGTTCCAGGGCAATTGCACCTGTAGGTGTTCACAGCACTAGTCGATTTCTCGGATCCGATCCGAATTGTGGTGGCGAATCCAGTATCACGCTCTCGGAAGACTCCTTGGCCCGGTACATCCGGCATTACCAGGTCACGCGCGTCGCGCCTCCGCAAGACCCCGAGGCCCTGCGGCGGC
>JAFANO010000434.1 GCA_019232645.1 Planctomycetaceae bacterium
GATACGTATCCCAGAGGTCTTTCGCGCCCGGCATGACCACAGTTGCCTGTGGAGCTACCGCAGCAGGTCATGTGCTCGAAATCTCGCGAATTCCTCTCGAGTGTCGGCGCCCGATGCCTCGGCCCAAGAAAAACCCCCAACCTCGAGGTCGGGGGTGCTCAGGCCAAGCCGCACCTCGCAATCGAGCTCAGCTCGAGGCCTCCGGACTCTTCGGCCCCGATTGGCCCGGCGCCAGGCGCCGATACTTCGTCTTGGGCAGGTTAAACACGCCATTCTCGGGCGACCAGCGCCCCTCTTCCTGGAGGACGGCGAGCCGCTCGGCCCGCGTCAGCACGTTCCGCGAACGGGCCAGGCCGCCCGACTTCTTCAGGCTCTTGTCGATCGACATCGAACACAAACTCCTCGGGGTCTCTACGTCCGGAGACCCAGGACCCAGCGACTCGCTCTCCGGGACCGTATCGATTCCGTCTCGAAGAAAGTTGCAATCCTACCGGATCGGTCCGAAGACATGCAAGCTGTACGTAGGTCGTGATGTCCCAGGGCGGGGTTTAAGAGCCTATCCCAGTAGGCCACAGCATCGGTATGTGATGAATGCGCACACCAGATGGAGCATGCCGAAATGGCCTCCCTGACCTAACGGAGTAGTACAAGCCGTCGTCCCGATGGCCCGGTTCCCGAGGTCCGCGCCGCTGCTCTTCGGATTCGTCTCGGCCCTCTGCTTCGTCGTGACGGGCCTGAAATACCTGCCCCGGTCTCTCAGAACTTCACGGCTGTCGCAGGAGCTGACTCCGTGAAGAGTATCCATCCGTCCCGATTTTTCCTGACGAAATGCATCGGAACGCATCGTATCGTATAGAATAAAGGTGGAACCTTTTCGGGTGGTGTCCCAACTGGATTGAAAAATGGGCAGTGAGTCCCGCTGATTTAAGGAGTTACGAGTCGAGCCCGCCTCGGGGGCCGGACTTCTGTCATGGAAGGACTTTTGGCGAGTATTTCAATATCAACTGGAACATCACCCCTTTTCGTCTCAGCTCTCCAGCCATCCATCAAGGAGGTGCTCTCATGGCCACAGTTACTCATGGGGAACCCCTCGTCCTCTCTTCACGGATCGCAGAGAGGCAACAGCGCGGCGAACTCACGTCTCAGCGGGTTGCGGAGTTCGAGCGTTTCCTGCGGGAAGTTGACCGGGACCTCCTGCACCACCGGATCGTCGTCGACAACGCCTTCACGCGCTGGTTCCGCGAGGGCACGGCGACCGACGCCGAGCTGCGACACTTCGTCCGGCAGTTCTCGGTCTTCTCGAACCAGTTCCTGGTCGCGGCCCTGCTCCGGGTGATCAACGCGCCGACGCTCCAGCAGGCGCGTGCCGCGAAGGAGATCCTCATGAACGAGCTGGGCGTCATCTACCGCCGCGAAGGGCGCGGCGGCGGGTCCCCTCGCGACCTCAGCGAGGAGGCGAAGGACCGCGAGGGCGATCCCGAGCTCGTCAGCACCGAGGGGACGGTCGATGGCGGGACCTTCCGCTTCCGCGCGGCGCATCTCGAATGGCTGCTCGCGGTGGCGGAGGACCTCGGGCTCGGCTTCAACGAGATCGGCAAGCGGCGGCACGGCCGCCCCTCGACGCTCCACTTCTGCGACGAGCTGCAACGGCTCTACGGCAACGAGGATGCCCAGGTCGCCGAGGGCGCCAGCTTCGCCGTCGAGAACTGGGCCGCCGCCGGCTTCTGGCAGGACCTCGAGGACGGCCTCCTCAAGATCAAGCGCGACCGCCACCCCCACCTCCGGATCGCCTTCTTCACCTGGCACAACCGCGTCGAGGCGCAGCACGCCGGGCATACGATGGAGGAGCTCGAGGAGGTCTACTTCCGCGACGACTTCGACGCCGACAAGTTCTTCCAGGGCGGCCAGGAAGTCCTCGACGCCATCGCCGTCTTCTGGGACGGGCTGGACGGGGACCGGGCGTCAGGAAGGCTCTTTTGAACCCCGAGGATATGGGCTGAGGCACGCCTCAATCCTCACTCCGAGCCCTTCGTACCCTCTCGGCAAGACCGTCGGACGGGCCCGACCGGCGCGTGGAGAGGAGGCTCTCCCATGACGACGACTCCCGCGGAGATCCCCTTCCGTCGGATCGATCATGTGCGATTCTTCGTGGGCAACGCGCGGCAGTCGGCCTACTTCTACCGCAACGCCTTCGGCTTCGACGTCGTCGCCTATGCCGGCCTGGAAACGGGCCTGCGGCACGAGGCGAGCTACGTGCTCCGCCAGGGGGAGATCACCTTCGTCCTGACCTCCCCGCTCCGGGCCGACCACCCCGAGAACCCGCATCTGATGCTCCACGGCGACGGCGTCCAGGACGTCGCGCTCGAGGTGGACGACGTCGCCGCGGCGTTCGAGGCGATGACCCGCCGGGGCGCCGTCGCCGTCACGCCGCCGACCCACCGGGAAGACCCGGACGGCGTCTACGAATTCGCCACGATCCGCGCCTACGGCGACACGACGCACAGCTTCGTCAACCGCGACCGCTACCGGGGCGCCTTCTCGCCCGGTTTCCGGCCCCTCGACCTCGACCGCTACAGCCCCCGCACCTTCCACGCCGTCGGCCTCAAGGCGATCGACCACATCGTCGCCAACGTCGAGGAGGGCAAGATGCAGGAGTGGGTCGAATTTTATGAAAATGTGCTGGGCTTCTCGCTCCTGGTCCACTTCGACGACAAGGACATCAGCACCGAGTACACGGCCCTGATGTCGAAGGTCGTCCAGGACGGCAAGGGCCGGATCAAGTTCCCGATCAACGAGCCGGCCAGAGGCCGCCGCCGGTCGCAGATCGAAGAATACCTCCAATTCTACGGCGGGCCGGGCGTCCAGCACATCGCCATGGCCACCGACAACATCGTCGAGACCGTCCGCGCCATGCGGAACAACGACGTCAGCTTCCTCCGCGTCCCGCCGGCCTACTACGAACTCCTGCCCGACCGCGTCGGCCCGATCGCCGAGGACCTGCACGACCTGGCCGAGCTGGGCATCCTGGTGGATCGCGACGAGGAGGGCTACCTGCTGCAGATCTTCACCAAGCCGGTCGCGGACCGCCCGACGCTCTTCTTCGAGGTCATCGAACGCCATGGCGCCCGGAGCTTCGGCAAGGGCAATTTCAAAGCGCTCTTCGAAGCGATCGAGCACGAGCAGGCGCGGCGGGGAACCCTCTAAATCTCAGGTTCGAGATTGCAGATTCGAGATTTGAAAATTCAAAAATGAGTTAATAATTTTTTAAATTTTGGAATCTCGAATCTTAATTTTTGAGGACTCGAGATCGAAGATACGAGGTCAGAAATTTAAAAACGATTTAGTAATTTATGAATTTTGAAATCTCGAATCTGCGATCTCGAATCCTGAATTATTAAAATGTAAGGTTTCCCATAAATATTCCAGATCAGGAGCCCGACCGTGCCAGGTCCGTTGCCGGCTGTCGCGAGCATCCGCGATTTCTACGCCTTCGAGCGGCACGTGAAGACCTGCCGGCGGCAGCGCGGGCTCGACATGGTGCCGGAATGGTATCAGGTGCCGGTCTTCTATTTC
>JAFANO010000673.1 GCA_019232645.1 Planctomycetaceae bacterium
TGGGGCCCTCGTCGGGGAGGAAGTCGTCGGGTTCGGGGCGGCGGCCGGGGGCGTCGCGCCAGGCGGCCTCGAACCGCCGCGCCAGGCGGACGGCGGCGGGGGCCGACGCCTCCTCCCACGTCCGGACAGGGGCCGTTCCGCTCATCGGCTAGTCCTCCCACTCGGACTGGGTCCGCCGCCGGAGATCCTCGAGCACCCGCTGCACGGTCCGCTCGCTGATCCCGAGCCGCTCGCCGATGTCCTTGCTCGAGAGGCCCTCGACCTTCAGCGCCACGATCTCGCGGCGATCCTCGGGCAGCAGGTCGCGGAGCTTCCCCAGGACCTCGCGCGCCTGCGCCACCTGGCTGGGGGTGTCGATCGCCGCGGCCAGCTCCTTGGGCCTGCCGCCGTCGACCCAGAGCGGCTCCTCGCGGTGCATGTCCTGCTTGCGGCTGCCGGCGCGGCGATACTCGTCGATCACCTTGTTCCGCGCCGCCCGCGCCAGGAACGCGACCAGGTGCCGCGAGTCCTCGAACTCCGCCGGGCCGCTCCGGACCCGTCGGAAGAAGCTCCCCCAGACGCTCTGGAGGAAGTCGAGCGAGTCGAACCGCGACCGCAAGAGCCGCGGCAATTGCCGCCGGACCACCAGCCGGACCTCGGCCTCATACCGCGTCAGGAGCTCGCGCGCGGCCGACTCCTCCCCCGCCTGGATCCTCGCCAGGAATCCCGGCAGGTCGCTCTCGCTCCCCTCGCACCGGGTCGGATCGCCGACGGACATCTCTGGGCCTCCTTTCCCTCTGGATCTCGAGCCATCCGATGCGCCCGCTCCCGCGGACCACGACCAGAGCCTAAACCCTCGACCGGGGTCTTGGCAAGCGATCACGCCGATTTGTGCCGGAATTTTCTGGACGCATGTACACTTCGAGGCTACTTTGGGGGGACCTTTTTAAGGAGGGGTGTCCCGTCTACAACCGAGGGGGCGGCAGGCGATGGACGACACGTACGAGGGGACGACGGTGGCCTGGTCCGGCCGGGGGCCGGCCAAGCCGCGGCGATTCTGGCCCGGTGACGTGATCGACGGTCGCTACGAGGTCCGGGGTTACCTCGGACAAGGGGGCATGGGGGCCGTCTTGCGGGTGGAGGATCACATCCAGGGCAAGGCATATGCGCTGAAGTACTGCTTGCGCGTCGAGGCCGATTTCCGGCGGTTCGCGCGCGAAGTCCGGATGATGGAGCTGGTCAAGCACAAGAACGTGGTCCCGGTCGTGGCCTCGAACCTCGATCACGATCCGCCGTACTTCCTCATGCCCTTGGCGGAGCGGTCTCTCGAGTCCGAGGTGCCGCGACTGGCGGGCAGCGAGGCCGAGGTCCTGGCGTTGTTCCGGCAGATCTGCCGGGGCGTGCAAGCGATCCACGACTCGGGCATCGTGCACCGGGACCTCAAGCCGGCGAACATCCTCCGGTTCGCCAGGGGGCGGGTCGCCGTCTCGGACCTGGGGGCGGCGAAGCTCGAGTCGCGCGACACGACGGTCCTGACCGAGGCCCGCGTGGTCGTCGGCACGCTGGCCTTCCTGGCACCCGAGCAATGGCTGCCGGGGGGGAGCCGGGGGGCCGACATCCGCACCGACGTCTACCAGCTCGGCAAGGTCCTCTACCAGCTGCTGACGGGGCGGTCGCCCGTCCTGATCGAGCCCGACGCGCTGCCGGAGGGCCTGATCCACATCCTCCGGCGCGCCACCGCCGCCAATCCCGACGACCGCTACCCGAACCTGGCCGAGTTGCTGGACGCCCTCCGCTACCACGAGCTCTCGAAGGACTCGGCGAAGGACGCCCGCGAGGCCCTGGAGGTCCTGGTCCTCCGCGCCGAGGACTCGCTCCGGCTCGGGTCGCACGCCCCGGAGGTCCTCCGGGCGATCCTCGGGGTGATGATGAACCTCGACCGCCGCGACCCGGACATCGCGATCGAGTCGTTCGATCGGCTCCCCGACGGCCTGCTGCCCCGGCTGGCGGTCGAGGCCCCGGGCGAGTTCCTGCCGGTCCTGAAGGGCTATGCGCGGGCGCTCCGGTCGCGGGTGGCGCGCGCCAACTTCGGCTATGCCGACACGGTCGCCCGGCGGATGACGCTGATCTTCACCGCTGCTCACCATCCCGGGGTCAAGACGGTCGCCCTCCAGACAACCCTGATCGCGGCCGTCGAGCTGAACCGCTATGCAGCGATGGGCGTCTTCAACCGGCTCCTGATGGCCGTCAAGACGATCGAGCTGGCCCTGCCGACCGCCGAGATGCTGAGGGCGCACGCCGAGTACTATCACGAGGTCGCCGCCGGCGCGCCCCCCGACCGCCTCCACCCGGCGATCCGCGACGTCCAGCAGGAGCTGCTGACCTGGGATAACGTCCCTTTCCGTTCGTGTGGGACACGCCGTCGCACAGGCGTAGGGCGGCGGATTATCATGATTTGAGCGATATGGATAAAATGTTCGAGGAATCGAAAAGCCCACGTTCGGCGCGCCCGAACCGAACGCGGGCGCGGGCCGGGCGTGTCTTGGCACGCGGCGGGGCTTTGGATTACCCTGGGGGATCCTGAGATCCAGGGGTCACGATCGGCGTCGCGGGCCCGGACCGGCGTTGTGGGTCGGGGGGAGCCCGCCCGCTCGCTTGATTCAAGGAAAGGCCGGCCCGAGGGCCGGGCGGGGATGTATGGTCCAGATCAAGTTGCCTGACGGCTCGGTCAAGGAATACCCCGAGGGGGTCCGCCCGCGCGAGGTCGCCGAGGGGATCGGGCGGCGGCTCGCCGACGCGGCCGTCGCCGCCGTCGCCGACGGGACGGTCGTCGACCTCGACCGGCCGCTCGAGGACGGGTCGCGACGTCCGATCGAGCTCCGCCTGCTGACCGCGAAGGACCGCGAGGCGCTCGACGTGCTGCGGCACTCGACGGCGCACATCATGGCGCGGGCCATCCTCCGGCTGTTCCCGGGGGCCCGCCTCGCCTTCGGGCCGACCACCGCCACCGGCTTCTATTACGACGTCAGCCTGCCCGGCGACCACTCCCTCTCGGAGGCCGACTTCCCGGCGCTCGAGGCCGAGATGGCCCGGATCGTCCAGCGGGCCGAGCCCTTCGAGCGGTTCACCCTGCCCGTCCCCGACGCCCGCCAGTTCTGCGAGGACCTCGGCCAGCGCTTCAAGGTCGAGCACATCGACGACGAGCTGCACAAGTACGGCATCCTCAGCTTCTACCGCCAGGGCGAGTTCGTCGACCTCTGCCGCGGCCCGCACATCCCCCACGCGGGCAAGGTCGGCGCGTTCAAGCTCCTGTCGGTCGCCGGGGCCTACTGGAAGGGCCACACCGACCAGATGATGCTCCAGCGCGTCTACGGCACCGCCTTCTTCGACAAGAAGGACCTCGACGCCTTCCTCACCCAGATCGAGGAGGCCAAGAAGCGCGACCATCGCCGCCTGGGCAAGGAGCTGGGCCTGTTCACCATCTCGCCCCTGGTCGGCTCGGGCCTGATCCTCTGGATGCCCAAGGGGAGCATCGTCCGGGGCGTGCTCGAGTCGTTCCTCAAGGACGAGCTGATCCGCCGCGGCTATCAGCCGGTCTACACGCCGCACATCGGCAAGGTCGAGCTGTACGAGACCAGCGGCCACTATCCCTATTACAAGGACTCCCAGTTCCCCCTGATCCGGATGCTCGACGACGTGGCGATGGCGCTGGTCGGCGGCCTGGAGAACGACACGCTCGACGATACCTCCCAGAAGGTCCTGCTCGCCGAGGCGGGGATCCCCGAGAAGATGCCCCTCTCGGGCCGGCAGGACGGCAGCGAGTTCCGGCCCTCCGGCATGCTCGACTACTGGTCGCTCGACCGGGCCGCGCGGATCAAATACGTCCAGGAGCACGGCGTGAGCGAGGAATATCTGCTCAAGCCGATGAACTGCCCGCATCACATCCAGATCTACGCCGCGCAGCCCAGGAGCTACCGCGACCTGCCGATCCGGCTGGCCGAATTCGGCACGGTCTACCGCTACGAGCAGTCGGGCGAGCTGTCGGGCCTGACCCGGGTCCGGGGCTTCACCCAGGACGACGCGCACCTG
>JAFANO010000750.1 GCA_019232645.1 Planctomycetaceae bacterium
GCAAAAAGGCGCTGACCCAGGCGCCGCTCTGGCCGTGCCGCTGGAACGGCTCGATGGGCTCGAGCAGGAGCTTGCCGCTCGGGTTGCCGGTCATGGTGCTGAAGCGTTTGCCGGCGAGATACTCGTCCGGCACCGGCTTGCCGTGCATCTGCTTCAGGGCCGGCTTGTAGTCGAAGAGCTCGACGTGGGTCGGGCCGCCGTTCTGGAACAGGTAGATGACGTGCTTGGCCCTGGCCGGGAAGTGGGGCAGGTCCGGCAGGCCGCCGAAGCGACGGCCGGCGGGGTCCTCGGCGGCGAGGCCGTCGCGGCTCAGCAACCACGAGAGCGCCGCGGTCCCGAGGCCGCACGCAGACCGGCCGAAGAACTCGCGACGCGTGACAAGGAGGCGATTCTCTCGCAGCGGGTCCACGGCTCACTCCTTGATCAGGGCTTCGTCGAGGTTGAGGATCGCCGAGCAGAGCGCCGCGAAGGTCGCGTACTCGACCGGGTCGAGCGCCTGGTTGCGCGGCGAATCTCCCGCGGCGAGGTACTTCTTCGCGGCCTCGCGGTCGGCGGCGAACTCGCGACCGACCCGGACGACGCTCGCCAGGAGCACCCGCGCCTCCTCGGCGGTCGGCTTGCGGGCGAGGACCAGGCGGAAGGCCAGCTCGACCCGCTCGTCGGGTGAGGAGCCGGCGGTCGTCAGCACCCGCTCGGCCATCGCGCGGGCGGCCTCGACATAGGTCACGTCGTTCAGGGTCGTCAGCGCGTGCAGCGGCGTGTTGGTGCGGGTCGGCTTGACCACGCAGGTCTGGCGCGCGGCGTTGTCGAAGAACTCCGTCGGGCCGACGATCCGACGCCAGAAGGTGTACACGCTCCGGCGGTAGAGCGCCTCGCCCTTGTCCCGCTGATACCGCTTCGTCCCGAAGGTCGCCTCCTCCCAGACGCCCTCGGGCTGGTAGGGCTTCACGGGAGGCCCGCCGACCTTGCGGACCAGCAGGCCGCTGGCGGCCAGCGCCTGGTCCCGGATCATCCAGGCGGGCAGGCGGAACCTCGGGCCGCGCGCCAGCAGGCGGTTCCGCGGGTCGCGCTCGGCCAGCGCGGGCGGGATGCGCGATGACTGGCGGTAGGTCGCGCTGGTCACGATCAGCCGATGGAGCCGCTTCAGGTCCCAGCCGGTCCGGACGAACTCCGTCGCCAGCCAGTCGAGCAGCTCGGGGTGCGTCGGCGCCTCGCCCTGAACGCCGAAGTCCTCGGGCGTCTTGACCAGGCCGATCCCGAAGAACTGCTGCCAGGCGCGATTGACCGTCACGCGGGCCGTGAGCGGGTTGTCCGGCGAGACCAGCCAGCGCGCCAGGCCGAGCCGGTTCCTCGGCGCGCCGGGCGGCAACGGGGGCAGGGACGTGGGGACGTCCGGGTCGACCTTCTCGGTCGGCTTCTCGTAGGAGCCTCGGGCCAGGAGGAAGGTCTCGCGCGGCCGGGGCATGTCCTCCATGACCATGACCCGCGGGATCGTTTTGGAGAAGCCGTCACGGGCGTCGAGGGCCGCGCGCTGGGCTTTCAACTGGGCCGCGAAGGCGGGCTCGGCGGCCTCCCACTGCTTCTCCATCTGCTCGAGCTGTCCGCGATCGCGCCGCCCGGCGGGCACGTCGAGCAGCGCCACGACCTCAGACTTGAGGACCGTGGTCTTCGGCGAGACCGACGCCGGCGTCCCCGAGGGGTGGGGGAAGAGCTGCTGCTCCATCGCCTCGACGGCCTTCATGGCCTCGCGGAGGCTGGCGTCGAGGGCCTCGAGCTTCGTCGTCTGCTCCCTCGAGGGCAGCTCGATCACGGGAGGCGTCTGGGGATCGCCGCCGCCCCCGGTGACCGGGGTCTGGTTGAAGAATGCGAACAGGCTGTAATAGTCGCGCTGGGTGAGCGGGTCGTACTTGTGGTCGTGGCAGCGGCAGCAGTTGAACGTCAGGCCGAGCCAGACCGTCCCGGCCGTCTCGGCCATGTCCATGACGTAGTCGACGCGGTTCTCCTCGGCGATGCGGCCGCCTTCGCCGTTGATCATATGGTTGCGGCAGAAGCCCGTGGCGAGCTTCTGCTCGACGCCCGAGCCGGGCAGCAGGTCGCCGGCGAGCTGCCAGACCGTGAACTGGTCGAACGGCAGGTCCCGGTTCAGGGCCTCGATGGCCCAGTCGCGCCAGGGCCACATGGTCCGCTCGGCGTCGCCCTGATAGCCGTTGGAATCGGCGTAACGGGCCGCGTCGAGCCACTCCCAGACCATGCGCTCGCCGTAATGCGGCGAGGCGAGCAGGCGATCGACCAGCCGCTCGTAAGCATCGGGGGCCGGGTCGGCGAGGAAGGCGTCGACTTCCTCGGGCGCGGGGGGCAGGCCGGTCAGGTCGAGCGTGACGCGGCGGATCAACGTCGCTCGCTCCGCCTCGGGCGAGGGGCTCATCCCCTCCGCCTCGAGCCGGGCCAGCACGAACCGGTCGATCGGATTGACGGGCCAGCCTCGCTCCCGGACCGCCGGGGGCTCGGACCGTCGCGGCGGCTCGAGGGCCCAATGTCTCCCCCACATCGCCCCCTCGTCGATCCAGCGCTTCAGCCGTTCGACCTGCGCGGGGGTCAGCGACCGTCCCGACTTGGGCGGCGGCATCACTTCGTCCGGGTCGCGGCTGGTGACGCGGAGGATGACCTCGCTCTCGTCACTCTTGCCGGGCACGATGACCGGGTCGGTCGCGCGGAGCGCCTGCTCCTTGAGGTCGAGCCGAAGGCCGGCCTTGCGGGTCTTGGCATCCGGCCCGTGGCAGCGGAAGCAGTTGTCGGAGAAGATGGGGAGGATCTCGCGGCTGAAGTCCACGGGCCCGGGCGTGCCGGCCCGCGCGACGGCCGGCCAGAAGGTCGTCGCCAGGACCAGGCATGCGCCCCACCGTCGGACCGATCGTCCGAGCCGAAAGTGTCGAGTCGATGAGTGCTTGGGCCGCATGACTTCCTCGGGCTCGTCTTTCGAGGGCGAGGGTTGGGCAAGATGGCCGATCTTGAATAGTATACAGTCCGTTGGACCCTCAGGGCGTCGCAAGAAAGCGGCCGGGGGCCCGCGTCATCCGACCACCCCGATCGCTGAGGCTCGATGCGCCACGGCGCTGCGCGATTTAAAGGAAGACATCATGATCCAGCACGCACAAGAGACCAGCAGTGCCGATGGCGTTTCCTGGGACCTGGACGACCTCTACAGCGGGCCGGATGACCCGCAGATCGACCGCGACCTCGATGGCGCCCTCAACCGGGCAAAGGCCTTCGAGAGCGTCTACCGGGGCAAGATCGACACCGACGGCGGGCCGGAGCCGGCCCTGCTGCTCGCCGCCTTGACCGAGCTCGAGGGGCTCTCGGAGCAGATGGACCGCCCGAGCGTGTACGCCGGCCTCCTGCACGCCGCGAAGACCGATGACCCCCGGCGCGGCGCGCTGCTCGCCCACACCCGGGAGCGGTGGACCGCGATCAACAAACATCTGATCTTCTTCGACCTGGAGTGGGTCAAGGTCCCGGACGACGCCGCGACGGGGCTCATCGCCGCGCCCGCGCTGGCCCGATACCGGCACTACCTCGATCGGAAACGGGCGTGGCGGCCGCACTACCTCAGCGAGCCGGAAGAGAAGGTCCTCGAGGAGAAGGCGGTCACCGGCCGGGCGGCCTTCGTGCGGCTCTTCGACGAGACGTGCGCGACGATCCGCTGCCCCTTCGAGCACGAAGGCCGGGGCGAGTCGCTGAGCATCCAGCAGATCCTGGCCAGGCTCTACGACGCCGATCGGGCGGTGCGCCAGGCGGCCGCGGCCGGGCTGACGGAAGGGTTGCGGGACAACTCCCGGCTGCTCACCTTCATCTTCAACACCGTGGTCCTCGACCACAAGTCCGACTGCGAGATGCGCCACTTCGTCGGCCCGATGGACTCGCGCCACCTGGCGAACGAGGTCGGGGACGACGTGGTCGAGGCCCTCATGACCGCGGCCGAGCGGCACCACGCGACGGTCCACCGCTACTACCGGCTCAAGCAGCGGCTGTTGCGGCTCGACGTCCTGTACGATTACGACCGCTACGCCCCCCTCTTCCCGGACCTGCCGGGCTGCGACTGGCCGACCGCCCGTCGGATCGTCGAGGAGAGCTACGAGCGTTTCAGCCCCTGGGCCGGCGGCATCATCCGCGAGTTCTTCGAGGCGCGCTGGATCGACGCCGAGCTCCGGCCGGGCAAGCGCGGCGGCGCCTTCAGCAGCGGCGCGGTCCCCAGCGTCCACCCCTACATCCTGATGAACTACACCGACCGGCTCCGGGACGTGATGACGCTGGCCCATGAGCTGGGCCACGGGCTGCACCAGTACCTCTCGCGGGCGGTCGGCTATCTCCAGTGCGGCACGCCCCTGACGACCGCGGAGATGGCCAGCGTCTTCGGCGAGATGCTGACCTTCCAGCGGCTGCTGGAGTTGGACCCGTCCCCCCGGACCCGGCTGGCCTTGCTCTGCGGCAAGATCGAGGACGGCTTCGCGACGGTCTTCCGGCAGGTCGTACTCACCCGCTTCGAGCAGGCCCTGCACCGGGCCCGGCGCGAGCAGGGGGAGCAGTCCGCCGAGCAGATCAATGCCTTGTGGCTGTCCGCCAATCGGCCGATGCACGGCGACGTGGTCCAGCTCACCGAGGGCTACGCCTGGTGGTGGCTCTACATCGGCCACTTCATCCGGTCGCCGTTCTACTGCTACGCCTACGCCTTCGGCGAGTTGCTCGTCCTGGCCTTGGTCCAGAAGTTCAAGCAGGAGGGCCCGTCGTTCGTGCCCAAGTACCTGGACCTGCTCGGCTCGGGCGGCTCGGATGCGCCCCACCGGCTCCTGGCCCGGCTCGATGTCGACGTCACCGACCCCGGCTTCTGGGAGCTGGGCCTGCGGCTCCTCGGAGAGATGGTGACCGAGGCGGAGCAGATCGCGGATCAGGTGTGATGCCCTCGAACGGAACCGCCATCTCGTCGCAAAACCGGCTCGCAGTACCCTTGCGTCAAGGTCTCTCCGGGTCCTACGGGATCGATCGCCAGCAGCAACTGGCACGGTCCTTCACGTC
>JAFANO010000029.1 GCA_019232645.1 Planctomycetaceae bacterium
TTCCGTTCGCTCTCTCTAACGCGATTGTTACGTTCGCTGTCTCTGAAATGAGGAAAGTTGCGAAGGCTTCGCTTTCGTACGGAATTTGCGTGTCCAGAAGCGGTGCGATTGACACTCGTACTCGCGGAGCCTATAGTACGGTTGGTGCGGACGCGATTGCATGCGCCTATCTTACGCGTCCCCCCTGCGCATTTCGCATGCTGCATGGATGTGTCCTTTGGGGAAGTCCTCCCCCGTTCCGAGAGTCATGGCCGATGCTGGACCCCGAGCTACTCCCACGCTCCGAGCGATCCGAGACCACGGGCACGTGGCAGGCGGCCGTTCCCTCGTCATCCGCTTCGGGCATGGCCTGGAGTGGTGGCGACCCGCCGACGGTGCTCACCGGTTCATCGGTGCGCCGGGCTCGGATGATCGGAGAGGTGTTGGCGGGCCCGTTACCGATGCCCGGGCCTGGCGATCGGATCGACTCGTTCGAGCTGCACGAGGCGATCGGCGTCGGGGGCATGGGGGCCGTCTTCCGGGCGAATGACACCCGGCTCGACCGCCAGGTTGCTCTGAAGATCCTGCCGCCCGAGCAGTCCGGCGATGCCGAGGTGGTCCAGCGGTTCTACCAGGAGGGACGCGCCGCCGCCCGGCTCGACCACGAGAACATCGCTCGGGTCTATACGATCGGCTATGACGGCAAGTATCACTATATCGCCTTCGAATTCATCGAGGGGACGACCCTCCGCCAGCGCGTCGAGCGGGACGGCCCGTTGCCGGTCGACGAGGTGATCAATTACACCCTCCAGATCGCCGGGGCGCTGGTGCACGCGGCCGAGCGGGGGGTCGTGCACCGCGACATCAAGCCGTCGAACATCATCGTCACGCCTCAGGGGCGCGCCAAGCTGGTGGATATGGGCCTGGCGCGGCGGTTCGAGCGCGGCGGCGACGACGGGTTGACCCAGAGTGGGATGACGCTCGGCACGTTCGACTACATCAGCCCCGAGCAGGCGCGCGACCCCCGCGACGTCGACGTCCGGAGCGACCTCTACTCGCTCGGCTGCACCCTGTTCCACATGCTGACCGGCCGGCCCCCGTTTCCCGAGGGGACTGTGCTCCAGAAGTTGCTCCAGCACCAGGAGGAACCTCCGCCCAACGTCCGCCGTCTCAACCCCGAGGTGCCCCCCGACCTGGCGAGCATCCTGGTCAAGCTGATGGCCAAGGATCGCGACCGCCGCTATCAGACGCCTGAGCAACTGGTCCGCGACCTGATGACCGTCGCCGGCGCGCTCGGCTTGCGCTCGGTCAGCCCCGAGGGCCTGATCTGGATGTCGGCGGCCCATCCGGCGGCCTGGGAGCGACACCTGATCTGGGGGATCCCCACGGTGGCGTTGATGCTCGTCGTGCTCGGGCTGGTCTGGTGGGGGCAGGAGTCGTCGGGCCCGACAGCGCGTCCGGTCGCGGACGGGTTCACGCCGCTGCCGGTCTCGCCGGCTCCGCCCCGGCCGATCGCGTCGCCTCAGGGTCCCAAGGGAGCCCCGGTCGCGCCCATCGTGGTCGCGCCCGAGCCCTCGGGACCGGAAGAGACGCCCCCCGACCCGCCCCGCGACATCTCGGTCGATTCGCGCGAGGACCTGCTCGACGTCCTGGCGAAGGCGCCGCCGAGGTCGATCGTGGTGCTCGCCGATAACGGTCCCTATCTCCTGAGAAGGGGCCCGACTGACCGCGCCGAGCTGCCTCGGCTGGTCCGGCGCGACCTGATGATCAAGGCCGAGGCGGGGGTCCGCCCCGTGCTCCGACTGGCCCGCGACGCGGTCGGGGACAAGGCCCCTTCGGCGTTGTTCGACTTCCTCGGGGGGCGAGTGACGTTCGAAGGCCTGGAATTCGACCTGGAGCCGGTGGACCGCGACGAGCCACTGGCCGCGATCCGGACGGAAGACACCGACGTGATCGTCCGCCGCTGCCTGTTCCGCCGCCAGGGGACCCGGGCGCGGCGGGGCCGGCTGGCGGGGCTGGACGTCCGGACGACCCTGGCCGGCGAGCGACACGCCTCGGTCTTCGTCGATGCCTGCCATTTCGACGGGGGACAGGTCGGAGTCCTGGCCTCCGGCCCGGCCGACCTCGAGATCCGCGACTGCACGTTCGGGGGCACCGAGCCGGCCGTGACGATCGCGGGCGACCCGTCCGGCACCGGCTCGCGCGCCGAGCTCCGGCTCACTCACGACAGCATTCTGGCCGGGGAGGGGCCGGTCTTCCGCTTCGAGGGGATCGCCCCCCTCGTCTGGGTCGAGGACACGGTGATTGCCCCCGCTCGCGACGCCGAGATCACGCTGGTCGCCACCGACGACCCGGAGGATCTCGACTGGCGGGGCCGGGCCAACCTCTACGCCCGCGTCGTCGTCTTCCTCCAGCCGACGGGCCGGCGTCCCGGGGTCGAGGCCATCCGCGACTGGTCGGTCTGGAAGGAAGGGTTGGCCAAGATCCGGGAGACCGGTTCGCTGTCGACCCGGGGCCGCGTCTGGGAGGATGCCGACCACATCCAGGCGCTGGCCCTGGAGAGCCAGAACCCGACCCCGGCGTTCCGGCTCGCCGCGACGCGATCGGACGCCTCCGCAGCCGGGGCGCGCAAGGGGCCGTTCGGAACCCTGGAGCCGGTCACCCGGCTCTCCGCGAGCCCGCTCGAGCCGAGCCGCGTGCCTCGGACTGCCCTGGAGCCCGCGCCTGCCAGGACGGGTCGACCCGAGGGTGTCGAGACCGGACCGGCGGAGCCTCTGCCTCGGCCGGTGAGCCCGCCCGAGCCGCAGGATGATGGGGTCGCTCCCATGCGGATGGAGGAGTTGCCCGAGATGGGGATCAAGCCGAACGAGCCCGACGAGGCCCCGGGCCGTCCCGGCGAAGTGAGCGAGCCGCTCCCGCAGGGCGACGCGGGTCCCACGCCACGGGCCAGGGCGGGCGAAGCGGGACAAGTCGCCCGATCGAGGCCGGATCGGACGAATCCCGACGAGCCGGATTCGGCGGTCTTGAGGATTTCTCAGCAGTTGCTCGACGCCTTGGACCGGCCCCGAAGCCAATAGAGGGACCTGGTCTCGCCCCGCCTGGACCCTCCGTCTCGGCGACGTCCGGCTCGCCCCCGACAGCCTCGCCTCGACGGCCGGGCGCGACCTCCAGCGCACCCCCGACCCGCCACGGGATTTGTCTTCCGACGCGATTTTCTCACCTGAAGAGTGTCTAATCGGAATCGTCCTCTCCCTCGGACCGATGGCCGTGATGAGCCCGGCTCGGGTCCGGGAGGTGCGCCAAGAACTCCGAGAGTCGCCGCGTCGCCGCGTCGACTGCGCCGGCATTGAGGGCGCCACGAGCTTCGTAGAGCCATCGGACGTGGGCCGAGCGGAAGGGGACGCCGGCGCCGGGAGGCTGGGGCTCGGGGACGAGCCGGTGTGCGACCGCCGCCGCCAGGGCCTCGATGCCGTCGCCCCGCTGCGCCGAGATGCTCAGGACCTGAGGGGCCCAGGGCTCCCACGAGGGGGGGAGGTCGGCCTTGTTGGCCACGATCAGGCCGCCGCTGAAGGCTTCGATCACCTCGCGATCGGCGTGGGTCAGGGGCTCGGAGCGGTCGAGGACCACGACGACGAGGTCGGCCTCGGCCTGCCGGGTGCGCGCCCGGGCGATGCCCGTCGCCTCGATCGCGTCCTCCGAGGTGCGGAGGCCCGCCGTGTCGGCCAGCTCGACCGGCCAGCCGTCGAACGCCGTCCGCACGGCCACGACGTCGCGGGTCGTGCCGGGGGTCGGATCGACGAGGGCACGATTGAAGCCCGCGAGGGCGTTGAGGAGCCGGCTCTTGCCGACGTTCGGCCGGCCCGCGAGCACGACCCTCCAGCCCGAGACCAGCCGCAATCCGACCCGGGCGCGTCGGAGCAGGGCCTCGACCTCGTCGAGCGTCGCCGAAGGGTCGTCGCGGGCCAGGGCGATCAGCCGGCGGGCGTCCGCCTCGAGTGCGCCCTGCGACTGGTCCAGGAGGACCTCGGCCGACCGGACCGTCGGGGCTCGCGCCAGGTCGACCTCGGCCTCGGCGGCGATCCTCGAGCGCGCCACATGCCGGATCCAGGCGACCGGTTGCCGCCGTTCGGCCCCGGCCGCGACGAGCGCCTCGACAACCAGGGCCACCGGCGAAGGGCCGCCGTGGCACTGGATCTCCACCTCGGGGGGGTCGCCCTCGACCACGACCGCCACGACCTCATCCCCCAGCCCGACGCCCATCCGGCCGACTCTCGGCCGACCGGGATCGGTCCGGGCCAGCCGCTCCCCACGGACGGGACGGAACGCTGAGTCGGCCACCTCCAGGGCCCGAGGCCCCCAGACGCGGACCACCGAGATCGCACCTCGACCTTCCGGGGTCAACACGGCGACGCGAGGGGGCGGTGAAGGCGGATCGAGTCTCATTACGGATGTTCGGCCCACAGAGCGGGACTCGACGGGAACCATGAGGAGGTCTGCACTCGCGAAGGCGGCCAGAGTCGGAGGAGGGTCCTCGCGGCGAACCCCACGGGGCTTCACCCCGCATCCCCTCCGAAGGCGACGTGGATCAGGCCGTGGAGCACGAGGTCGTCGACCACGCATGCGGCCTCCCCGGCGACCTCGGGGCCCAGGATCGGGGCATCGCCGCCCGTCCAGACCACCCAGGGATCGGGCGACAGGTCGGCCGCCTGGCGCGTGAGGAGCTCGCGGACCGCCCCCACGACGCCCCAGTAAAGCCCGGCCTCCAGCGCGGGCCCTGTGGAGCGACCCCACGCGGGCGGGGCCTTGCGTGGGGTGATCAGCGGCAGCTGAGCGGTCAGGAGGTGGAGTGCCCGGGCCGAGAGGCCCAAACCCGGCGCGATCGCTCCCCCCTGCCACACGGCATCGGCCGTGATCCGCTCGACCGTGATGGCCGACCCGCACGAGACGACCAGGCCGGGCCGGCCGGGCGGGTGCATCGCTCGCGCCGCCACGACCGCCAGCGCGCGGTCGGCGCCTGCGGTTTCGGGTCGCTCCAGGGCGTGCCGGATCGGGACGCCGGCCGCCGAGCGATACCAGCGCGTCGACCCGACCCCGCGCGCCCCGAGGAACGCGCCCAACCGCTTGGCCTCGGGTGGATTCACCGTCGCGATCGCCCAGCGAGAATCCTCGGCGCCGGCCAGGTTCCAATCCTGCCAGGCCGATGCCCAGGCGTCTGGGTCGTCGCTCGGCAGGACGCGCGTCGACTCCAGCCGACTCGAAGAGCCGACCCGGCCCCACTTGAGCCGCGAGTTGCCCAGGTCGGCCACGATGCGGATCATGGGGCTCACCACGGGGACAAGGAAGGGAGTATTTATTTTAGATTTTGATATTTTAGATTTTGACCTTGTCTTCGTCTCTTGGTCCGGGGATCTCCGCGCCCTCGACCGCGGAATTGCCCCGTTCCAGCATGTCGGCGATGCGGTGGATGAGGGCCGGGATCCCCTGACCGGTGACGGCGGAGATGGCCAAGACCTCGTGGCCCAGTGCCTCGGCGACCCGGGCGAGGGCCTTGGCCGCGCCGGTCATATCCATCTTGGTCACCACGACGACCTCGGGCCGCTGAGCCAGCGCGGGGGTGTAGAGCTCGAGCTCCCGGCGAATCGTCCGGTAGTTGGCGACCGGGTCCGAGCCATCGACCGGTGCTGCTTCGACCAGGTGGACGAGCAGGCGGGTCCGTTCGACGTGGCGGAGGAACTCGTGCCCCAGGCCGTGCCCCTGGTGCGCCCCCTCGATCAGGCCGGGGATGTCGGCGACGATGAACGCGCGGTCCGTCCCGGCGTGGACCGCCCCAAGGTTTGGGTACTTGGTCGTGAACGGATAGTCGGCGATCTCGGGGTGAGCGCGGGAGATTCGCGAGAGCAGCGTCGATTTGCCGGCGTTGGGCAGGCCGACCAAGCCGACGTCGGCGATGACCTTCAGTTCCATGTGGATCCAGCGTTCCTCGCCGGGGAGGCCCTTCTCGGCCTGGCGCGGGGCGCGATTGGTGCTCGACTTGTAATAAGCGTTGCCGTGCCCGCCACGTCCCCCGCGCGCCACGTTCACCCATTCGCCGACGCGCTTCAGGTCGCGGAGGACGTGGCCGCGGTCGCGGTCGCGAACGATGGTCCCGGGCGGGACCTCGATCATCAGGTCGGGGGCATCCCGGCCGGTGCAGTCGGAGCCCTGGCCGTGCTCGCCGCGTTCGGCTTTCCAGTGTCGCTGAGACGAGAGGTGGGCGAGGTTCGTCAGCCCCTCGACGGCACGCACGATCACGCTGCCGCCGTCGCCCCCGTCGCCCCCGTTGGGACCTCCTCGAGGCACGTACTTCTCGCGCCGGAAGCTGACGCAGCCGTTGCCACCGTCACCCCCGCGCACGAAGATGGTCACCCGGTCCACGAACATCACCGACCCCGTCGCGAGGGACCCGACTCAGCTTTGCGCGGGTTCGGCCAGCGGGATGACGTTGATCCGGCGGCCGTCCTGGTCGAATTTGACCGTGCCGGCGATCAGCGAGTAGATCGTCCAGTCGCGCCCGACTCCCACATTCTTGCCCGCGTGCCACTTCGTGCCCCTCTGGCGGCAGATGATGCTGCCAGGCTGGGCGATCTGGCCCCCGAACAACTTGATCCCCAGCATCTTCGGATTCGAGTCGCGGCCGTTGCGGCTCGATCCCTGACCCTTCTTATGAGCCATCGCAGCGTCGTCCTTACTTGTCGGAAAGAAAATCGTCTGAGCGTCACGGATTTTGGGGGGCAGATCATGCCGACCCTACAGAACAAGGCTCTAGCGGGTGTTTTCGGTGGTGACCCATGGCCCAGGAAACGGTGGGAGGCCCTACTGAACAGTTGTTAGCCGACGAGAAATCGGCGCATTCACATTCTCTACTCACAATGAGATCCAACACGGGCGCCGGTTTTTCGTCACCTCATGCCAACCCGGAAAAACAGGGCCTCCCCAAAATCCATGATGGTCAGGGACATGGGAACCGTGGAACGCAAGCGCGCATGAAGTGGCCGCTCAATTCAAGGCAGAGATTATTTTATCGAGGGCCGGAGGCTCCCGGCAAGGCCGGTTCGTGACCCTGCGAGGGTCGACGACACACCCAGGTAGGGGGTGCATCATTGACGCCGCAACGCACCCGAGCCGACTCCTCGTCCCGATTGCCTTCCATGGCGATGGTCGGACGCATCATCGGAGGAGCGCTGACAACGGATTGGCGGCGCGGCGACCCGGCTGGCCCCGCGGCTCAACGGCGCCACTCGTCGATGAGCGAGGCCACCAGCGCAGTCCAGCCGGTCTGATGCGAAGCCCCCAGGCCGGCCCCGTTGTCGCCATGGAAGTATTCGTAGAAGAGGACGATGTCGCGCCAGAGCGGGTCATCCTGGAACTTCCGCGAGCCGCCGTAGACGGGTCGGTGGCCGTGCTCGTCGAGGGTGAAGATCCGGATCAAGCGGTCGGCGATCTGGCGCGCCAGGCCGTGGAACGGGATCGAGGCGTCGCCTGCCCAGTGGGTCGGGACGCCGAGCGTCGTCCCGAAGGCCGTCCCCAGCTTGCGGAGCGACTCGATCAGGAGGAAGCAGGTCGGGAACCAGATCGGCCCGCGCCAGTTCGAGTTGCCCCCCTTGAGCCGGACGGCCGACTCGGCCGGCTCGTAGCCGACGACGCGGCCGTCGAACTCGAAGGGGTGCTTCTCGTGCACCTTGGAGAGGCTCCGGATGCCGAAGTCGGAGAGGAACTCGCCCGGGTCCCAGATCGCGCCGGTCAGGCGGAGGATCTGATGCTGGTTCAGGATGGTCAGGACGTGCGTGACCTCGCCGTCGCGCTCGATCGTATGCACGACGCTCCGCGCGTGCTCGGCCCGGTTCTTCATGAACCACTGGAAGTTGGCCCGGAACTCCTGGAACGGCTCGATCCACCTCTCCTCCAGCCGTTCGACGGCGAAGAGCGGGATCAGCCCGACCATCGACCGGACCCGGAACTTGCGGAACCGCCCGTCGGGGTAGGTCAGGACGTCGTAGAAGAAACCGTCCCGCTCGTCCCAGAGCTGGTACTCGCGGTTCCCCATGTGCTTCATCGCGGCGGCGACGTAGACGTAGTGCTGGAAGAACTTCGAGGCCAGCGACTCGTAGACGCGGTTCTCCTTGGCCAGCTCCAGCGCGATCCGCATCAGGACCAGGCAGAACATGCCCATCCAGCCGGTGGCGTCGGACTGCTCGATCCAGGCGCTGTCGCCGCACCGCTCGCTCCGGTCGACGACGGTGATGTTGTCCAGGCCGAGGAAGCCGCCCTCGAAGATGTTGTTCCCCTCGCGGTCGACCTTGTTGACCCACCAGGCGAAGTTGATCAGGAGCTTGTGGAAGCAGCGCTCGAGGAAGTCGCGGTCGGCCTTGCCCGAGCGGATCCGGTCCATGTTGTAGACCCGCCAGACGGCCCAGGCGTGCACCGGCGGGTTGAGGTCGGAGAACTCCCACTCATAGGCCGGGATCTGGCCGTTGGAGTGCTGGAACTGCTCGAACAGCAGGACCCAGAGCTGATGCTTGGCGTACGCGCCGTCGATCAGCGCGAAGACGACGCACTGGAACGCCAGGTCCCACGCGGCGAACCAGGGATACTCCCACTTGTCGGGGACGGTCATCACCCGGAGCGAGTTCAGGTGCCGCCAGTGGACGTTGCGGATCGCCTGCCGCGAGGCCGGTGAGGGGCGGTCGGGGTCGTCGCCGTTGAGCCAGACGTCGACGTCGAAGATGTACGACTGCTTGGTCCAGAGCAGCCCGGCCAGCGCCTGGCGCTGGACCATCCGCTCGTCGGCCGTCGCGCCGGCGGGGGCGAGCGACTCGTAGAAGGCGTCGGCCTCGGCGCGCCGCAGGTCGATCGTCGCGTCGACATCGTCGAGGGGCGCGGCGCGGTTGACGTCGTCGCACAGCTTGAGGCGGAGGACGGCCGACCCACCCGGCGGGATCGCGCCGAACCGGTAGTGGATGGCGGCCTTGGTGCCGATCCGCCCGGGGTTGATGCAGTCCTCGCCGTCGATCAGCGCGAAGACGACGCACTGGAACGCCAGGTCCCACGCGGCGAACCAGGGATACTCCCACTTGTCGGGGACGGTCATCACCCGGAGCGAGTTCAGGTGCCGCCAGTGGACGTTGCGGATCGCCTGC
>JAFANO010000280.1 GCA_019232645.1 Planctomycetaceae bacterium
CGTTCATCCAGCCCATGTTCCACTTGATGCTGAAGCCGAGGCCGCCGAGGTAGGTCGGCCGCGAGACGCCCGACCAGCTCGTCGACTCCTCGGCGACGGTCAGGACGCCGGGGTGCTCGCGGTGGCAGAGCTCGTTGAGCCGCTTGAGGAAGTCGATCGCCTCCAGGTTCTCGTTGCCGCCGAACATGTTGGGGACCCAATCGCCGGGGTTGCGCGAGTAGTCGAGGTAGAGCATCGAGGCGACGGCGTCGACCCGGAGGCCGTCGACATGGTAACGCTCGAGCCAGAACAGCGCGTTGCCGAAGAGGAAGTTGCGGACCTCGGGGCGGCCGTAGTTGAAGATCTTGGTGCCCCAGTCGCGATGCTCGCCCAGCCTCGGGTCCTCGTGCTCGTAGAGGTGCGTGCCGTCGAAGTAGCCCAGGCCGTGCAGGTCGCGCGGGAAGTGCGCGGGGACCCAGTCGATGATCACGCCGAAGCCGTTCTGGTGCAGCGTGTCGACGAAGTAAGCGAAGTCATCGGGCGTGCCGAACCGCGCCGTCGGCGCGTAATAGCCGACCGGCTGGTAGCCCCAACTGGCATCGAACGGGTGCTCACTGACCGGCAGCAGCTCGACATGCGTGAAATGCGTCTGCTTGAGGTATTCGACCAGGTCGTCGGCCAGCTCGCGGTAGTTGAGGAAGCGGTTGCCCTCCTCGACCTTGCGCTTCCAGGAGCCGAGATGGACCTCATAGATGGCGATCGGGCTGTGGAGGTCCTGCGTCCGCTCGCGGTTGCGCATCCAGTCGTCGTCATTCCAGCCGAAGTTCGTGACGTCCCAGACGATCGACGCGGTCTTGGGCCGGAGCTCGCTGGCGAAGCCGTAAGGGTCGGCCTTCTGGACGAGGTAGCTGTTGTAGCGGCTCTTGATCTCGAACTTGTAGATCTCGCCCTGGCCGAGGTCGGGGATGAAGATCTCCCAGATCCCGCTCGACCCGCAGCTCCGCATCGGATGGCGTCGGCCGTCCCAGCGGTTGAAGTCGCCGATGACGCTGACCCGCATCGCGTTGGGGGCCCAGACGGCGAAGTGGACGCCACGGACCCCCTCGTGCTCGCGGATGTGGGCGCCGAGCCGCTCGAAGTTGCGGTAGTGCGTCCCCTCCCCCAGCAGGTGGAGGTCGAAGTCGGTCAGGACCGGCCCGAACTGATAGGCGTCGACGAACTCCGAGGAGTAACCCTCGTAGTCCTCGAGCGCCAGGTGATACGGGAAGGGCTCCCTGCAGTCGGGGAAGACGCACTCGAAGAGGCCATCGGGATGGATCCGGTCCATCGAGATCCGGACGCCGGGCTCGCCCTGTGACAGGTCGACTACCCAGGCCTCGCGCGCCTCGGGCAGGAAGGCCCGGACGACGCGCACCTTGGTCTCGCCCAGCGACGTCTCGTGCGGGCCGAGGACGCTGAAGGGATTCCAATGGTCCACGTGAATCAGCAGGTTGATGTCATGCAACGGCAGGGTGGCTGCGGACATGGTCGTCAAGGACATATTGATCCACTCGCTGAATCGATCGTCATCCAATGAACACGGAAAATCGACTCCCAGAGGTTACCGACGACTGCGCGCGGGTGCAACCGCGTTTCTCGGGCGTCGAGCCGGTCGGGAGGTCCCCTCCCGGGGACTGCTCTCGATCGGTGAATCTGCGTGGGTTTGGGAACCGGGCAGCACTCGAGGGGCGAGGGGCGGGGAGCGGGGGGCGAGGGGCGAGGAGCCGGGGGGCTCCCCAGGGGTCGGGCCGGGCAGCACGGCTCCCGCCAGCGGGGCAGGTGGTCCGAGCCCAGGTCGGGGTCGACCCAGCAGCGCGTGAAGGCCCATCCCGGGTTGGGGGTCGACCCTTCCTGGAGGGCAATCAGGTCGATCCGCATCCTGCTCGATCAGTCGGGGCAGCAGGCGGGCGTCGATCCTCACCGTGCCGAGGTTGAAGCTGAGGATCCGGACTCGCACCCCCTCGGGCCGGGACCTCGCGCGTTGCCGGATCGGCAGCCCACTCGCCCCTCGTCCCTGCCCCTCGCGCGTTGCCGGATCGGCAGCCCACTCGCCCCTCGTCCCTGCCCCTCGGGCCAGGACCGGGAGCGGCCCGAGATAGAGCCAGCGGGGCAGGAACAGCGCCATTGTCACCCCCCACCAAGAGGGCCCGACCCACCGGATCAACCCCAGGACGATCAGGACCAGGGCCGCGACGGCCCATGTTGCCCCGAGGGCGACACGCCCGAGGATCCCGGATGGCTCGCCCCGGTGGGTCGTCCGCGCCTCGCCGCACCTCGGGCGACGCATGAAGGACTCGGGCACGGGCTCCGGCGCCCGGCACGCGAGGCAATGCCGGGAGACGCCGACGGTCGGGAGGCGGCCGGATTCGGACATCTTACCCTTTCGAGAGAGCTTGCGTCAGCGGACTTCCAGCATCCGCTCCAGGGCGACCCGGGCCCAGTGGGACGTCTCATCCGGGACCTTGATCCGGTTGACCGGGGTGCCCTGCGCCAGGTTCTCGAGCGACCAGGCCAGGTGGGACAGGTCGATCCGGTACATCGTCGCGCACATGCAGACCATGGGCGAGAGGAAGTGGATCATCTTGTCGGGGTGCTCGGCGGCCAGGCGATTGACCAGGTGCAGCTCGGTGCCGACGGCCCAGGTCGAGCCGGCGGGCGCCTCGGAGATCGTCTTGATGATGAACTCCGTCGACCCGACCAGGTCGGCCGCGTCCACCACCGACATCATGCACTCGGGATGGACCAGGACCCTGATACCCGGGAATTTCTCGCGGAACTGCGCCACGTGCGCCGGCTTGAACATCTGGTGCACCGAGCAATGCCCCCTCCAGAGCAAGACGCGGCTGTCGCGGAGGGCGGCCGGCGTGTTGCCTCCCAGCGGCTCGCGGGGGTTCCAGAGGCACATCGCGGCGAGCGGGATGCCCATCCTCCGCGCCGTGTTGCGGCCGAGGTGCTGGTCGGGGAAGAACAGGACGCGCTGCCGCCGCGCGAACGACCATTCGAGCACCGCCCGGGCGTTCGAGCTGGTGCAGACGATCCCGCCGTGCCGGCCGCAGAACGCCTTGAGATCGGCCGACGAGTTGATATAGGTCACCGGCATCAGATCGTCGGTGTCGACGACCTCGCCAAGGTCGGCCCACGCGGCCTCGACCGCGTCGAGGTCGGCCATGTCGGCCATGCTGCACCCGGCGGCCATGTCGGGGAGGTACACCTCGACCTCCGGACGGGAAAGGATGTCGGCCGTCTCGGCCATGAAATGAACGCCGCAGAAGACGATCGCGCGGCACGTCTCGCTCTCGGCGGCGAGCTGGCTGAGCTTGTAGCTGTCACCCCGGAGGTCGGCGAACTGGATCACCTCGTCCTGCTGATAGTGGTGACCGAGGATCAGGAGCGTCTCGCCCATCTCGGCCTTGATCGCCCGGATCCGGTCCTCGAGCTCGGGAGTCGCGACGTCGCGATAGGGCTCGAAGGGGAGGATGAGGATTCGCTGCGGGGTGGATAGGGCGCTGGACATGATCGAGTAAATTCCTTGCCGAATGGTCGTTTGCGACGGCCCCGGGGCATCGGGCCCGAGTCTGGGGCGACCGTCTCGGGATTTCCCAGGGTCGTCGAACAAAAACCCGCTCCCGGACGAGCGCGGGGTGGACCCCCGAGGCGTCTGAGATCCTACATCTCCGGGCGGAAGAAGGGACTAAGGGGAAGTGCGGCCCATGAATGTCGCTCGGATGCCGGATTCCGTATTATACGAGGGGAGCGGCTCACGAGGAATGTGGGCGATCCCTTTCCTCGGAGTCACTCACGGGGGCAGGGTTCCCGCCGACCGTCGGCCGGACGGCGGCGATCGGGCGAGGATGCGGACGCGGACCACGGGAGTAGGAGTCGCGACCGATGAGTTCGGTCCTGATCGTCGAAGACAGTCCGGCGGATCGCCCGTTCTTCCGCCACATCTTGAGCCAGGCCGGTTACCAGGTCTACGGGGTGGTCCGGGGTTCGGAGGTGCCGGTCAAGGCGCGCGAGGTCCGGCCGCACGCCATCATCCTCGACCTGAACCTGCCCGACACCGACGGCCATTCCGTCTGCCGCGCGATCCGCGCCGACCCCGAGATCGCGAGCATCCCCGTGCTCATGCTGACGGTCCGCGACGACGCCGCCGAGATCCTCGAGAGCCTGGAGGCCGGCGCCGACGACTACGTGACCAGGGGCGCCCCCGGCGAAATCCTCCTGGCGCGGATCCGCCGGCTGATCCAGTATCGCCAGATGGAGACCGTCGCCGTGCTCAACGAACACCTCGTGCACGTCGGCCGGCTCCTGGCGGGGATCGTGCACGAGATCCGGGGCCCCCTGGCGGTGATCCGCGGCAGCACCGAGCTGATGCGGTGCCACCTCGGCCCCGACCATCCCCACTTGCAATGGGTCGACCCAATCCTGCGCAATACTCGACTGCTCCAGGTCCGGCTCGAGCACCTGATGGCGACCGTCCGCGGCGGACGGGCGGCCGTCGAGACGGTGGACGTGGCCCCGGTGGTCCGAGAGGTTGCCGACTTGTTCCTCAAGGGGACCGACCCGAGGGGCTGCCGGGTGGCCGTCGAGGTCCATGTCGCCGAGGGTCTGCCCCCGGCGAGGACAGATCCCGGTCGCCTGATCCAGGTCCTGTTCAACCTCCTTGTCAACGCCCACGAGGCCATCGTGTCGTCGTTCACCCAGGGTCGAATCGTCGTGAGCCTTGACAAGGCCCACGACCAAGGGCAGCCCTGGATCCGGATCGATATCATCGACAGCGGGCCGGGCATCCCCGAGGCCCTCCTCGATCGGATCTTCGAGCCGTTCTTCACGACCAAGGATGGGGGAAGCGGCTTCGGCCTCTACCTCTCCCGCGAGATCCTCAAGGAACAGGACAGCCGCCTGACCGTCTGCAACCGGTCCGAGGGCGGGGCCTGCTTCAGGATCTGGCTGCCGACGGCCGAGGCCTCGACCTCGAGCTGAGGGGCGCCGGCGTCGCGACGGCAGGGGGCCCGACCCGGGGACGCCCCGCCGGCCCGGACCGAGTCCGGGCCGGAACGGTCGCCGCCACGGTCGCCGCCCGCGTCCTCAGCCGCTCTGCACGGCGATCTTCTTGGGCTTGGCCTCGGGGCTCTTGTTCAGCTCGATCCTCAGCACGCCATTGGCCAGCTTGGCCCGGACGTCCTCGGAGATGGCCGCGGCGGGGAGCGTGACCACGTGCTCGAACCGGCCGAAGCGGCGGGTGTTGTAGAGGTAGTTGCGCCCCTCCTCCGCCTTCCGCTCGCCTTGCACGTAGAGCATGCCGTTGTGGACCGTGACATTCACGTCCGACTCGGCGACGCCGGGCAGGTCGAGCTCGATCGTGAACCTGTCCTCATCCTCCCAGATTGTGCACGCCACCGAGGACCACCCCTGGGACAATGCCCCGCCATCACCCCCGAAGGCGCGATCAAAGAGGCTATCCATCTCGCGCCGAAGCTGAGCGAATGGCTCCTCGAAGGCGGGCCAGGTGCTGCGGCGAACCACGGGTAGCATTGTCTTCCTCCAATCCCTCTTCTCGTTCGGGGCCGCTTTCAGCCAGGATCTCTCTGCAGGGGAAGCCTCCGCCAGGGACCCCTTTTCCGGGGGAGACTTTCTATCATGCAGTTGAAAGCAAGCCGTGTGCCAACACCCTTGTTCGCTTCCTAGAATCTAGGAAAATAAGAACTTGCAAAAAACGACACGCACGCTGTCGGTGCGCGGTAGGCTGCCATTCTTGGTGTCGCAGGGCGGGATGCGGCTGCCAGACTGGCCTGACAGGCGGTACAGGACGGGTCGTATTATTTGAAAATATTATAATTTTATCATATCATTGGTTTCCTTCGGGGGGCCGTGGCGACGAGGGTCGCCCCGCCCTACAGGATTTGGTAGGGTAAGGCGCTCTCATCCGACCGGCGAAGGGGTGACCGCGGCACGGTCCGGGGCCTTGTTGAGGAGGTTCGTTCGGATCCCGGGCGTGTTCCCGTTCGCTGACCATAAGGAGCAACGCGGCATGTGGGGCATCGTTGCGGCCGACCTTTTCTTGATCCTGGGGACCATCGCCTCGCTGGTTTTGCTCGAGGGGCTGCTCAGCGCCGACAACGCTCTGGTGCTGGCGGTGATGGTCCGGCACTTGCCTCGAGAAGAGCAGAGGCGGGCGCTCCGGTACGGGATCTGGGGGGCGTTCGGCTTCCGGCTGATCGCCGTCGTCCTCTCCGCCGGGCTCCTCAAGTTCTGGGGATTCCAGGTGGTCGGCGGGCTCTACCTGCTGTTCCTTGCCATCAGGCACTTCCTCACGGCGGCGGAGGACCCCGGCCGGCCGAGACCCCCCTGCTTCGGCACGGGATTCTGGCCCACCGTCGTCGCCGTCGAGCTGGCCGACATCGCCTTCTCGATCGACTCGATCGTCGCCGCCATCGCCATGGCGCCCCGGTCCCTGGGTTACTACTGGCAACTGGCCGTCGTCTACCTCGGCGGCATCCTCGGCATCATCACCATGCGGTTCGTCGCCGGCTATTTCCTCCTCCTGCTCGAGCGGTTCCACGGCCTGGCCGGCGGTGCCTACGTCCTGATCGCCTGGATCGGGCTGAAGCTGTTCGGCAACGGACTCCACCACTTCCGCGAAGCATTGCCGACCGAGATGCCGGAATGGCTGTTCTGGACGGGGATGGCGCTGATCGTGATCGTGAGCATGCTCTCCAGGCCTCACCCCGGAACGAAACCGTCTGAGGACTTGCTGCACGTCGGTCAGGTTGAGGATCGGTCGGACGCGTGAGCCGGGATCGGCCCTCGGGCCGGCCGGTCCGGACCAGGAGGGCCCTCGCTCGCGCGGGTCGCCTCGGGCCGGAATCCGGCATGCGACGACCGGCATCAGTCGAGGCGGCCGTGCCGAGGTCGTCCGGCCCGTGCATCGGGAGCGATCCCGAGGTCGGACCTCGCCACCGAGCCGTCGCGCCGAGGGTCCTCTCCGGACGAGGGCATCATTCCGCCCCGTGCCGCGTGCCAGCAGGATAGGCGCGAGGCCCGAGGCTTTGCTACTGTGGTCGTCTGAGCACGTTGCGTCGACATTATCCCGAGGAAGGCACGCGATGGCGGCGGTCGATCCATATTCTCCTTGTCCCTGCGGCAGCGGTCAGAAGTTCAAGTGGTGCTGCAACAAGGTCGAAGCCCACGCCGAGCGGGCTCAGCGGCTCTTCGCATCCGGACAGCCCGAGGCGGCGATCAAGGCCCTGGACGAGGGGCTGCGGAAGGACCCGGGCAATGCCTGGCTGCTGACGCGCAAGGCGTTGATCCAGGTTCGCCAGAACCAGCCCGAGGCGGCCAGGCAGAGCCTCGACCTCGTGCTCGAGAAGAACCCCAAGCATGTCGGCGCCTTGATCCTCAAGACGCGCCTGGCCCTGGAGACCGAGGGGCCGGTCGCCGGCGTGGCGCAATTTCAGCGGACCTTATCGGCGACGACCCCCGAGAATCGCAAGGGGCTGGCGGGGCTGGCACGGGTCGTCGGGGTCGTCCTCGGCGAGCACGGTCGCTACGCCGCGGCGCTGAAGCACCTGGCGCTGGTGCCCATGCTCTTCTCGGGCCAGGACGATGAGACCGGCTCCAGCGTCCGGTTGATCGAGAGGTCCGCCTCCGTCACGCCGTGGCAGAAGAACCCCTACACACCCTCTCCCCCGCCGGGAGGGCTGGACTCACCGGCGCGAGAGCGGTTCAACGAGGCGCTGAGCTGGGCCGAGCAGGGGCTCTGGTCGGTGGCCGCCTCGGCCTTCGAGCCCCTCGCGGCCGAGGTCGTCGAGGCGGAGCGCAACCTCGGGCTCTGCCGCCTCTGGCTGGCCAACGACGCCGGCGCGGTCGAGGCCCTGCGGCGGTACATCACGCGGGTCGGCGCGACCACCGAGGCCGTCGATCTCGAGGCGCTCTGCCAGGAGATCGCCCCGCTCGGCCCCGACGACCTGGTCGCGCACGTCCAGTTGATCTGGCCGCTCCGCGATCGCGAGGGGCTGCTCCAGGCCCTCCGCGCGGACACGACCGTCCACGAGGATGGGCGAGCGCCGATCGATCCGGGCGACGACAACGCGCCCGAAGTCGATCAGTTCGCGCTCCTGGACCGCCCCATGCTCGACCGGACGGAGGGACTCCGCCCGGAGGAGGTCCCCAAGGTCGTCGGCCGGGTGCTCGTCGGCCAGGAGATCGTGGCGCTGGAGATCTACGACGACGGCCGGCGCGACGGCCTCGTCGGGCGCTTCGCCACGCTGGCCGGAGCGGCGATCACGCCGACGCAGCCGCGCTCCAAGGGATTCGAAAAGGTGGCGCGGATGACGCTGGCGCTGTCGTGGGACTGGAGGCTCCCCAAGGGCGTGGACCCCGAGGAGGTGGTGCGGCTCGACCGGGAGCAGGGTGCGTTGCTCATCCGCGAGACCTGGCCGAAGACGCCGATGCCCTTCCTGGGCGGGCGGACCCCGCTCCAGGCCGCCGGCGACGGCGATGCCGTCGTCCCGCTCCGCGCGGCCGTCTCCCGGCTCGAGCGGACCCGCGAGCCCTGGCGCGACCTCGTCGATTTCGCCGCCCTCCGGGCGACCCTGGGCCTCGAGCCCGAGCCCGCGATCGACCCCGAGACCGTCGACATCGGCCGGCTCCACCTGGCCCGGCTGGCGCTGGTGCCTGTCGAGAGGTTGGATGACGACCGCCTGGCGGCCCTGTACACCCGCGCCCGCCGCGCGATGATCACCGACGTCCTCGAGCGCGCCGCCCGAGCGATGGTCGATCGGCCGGCCGCGCAAACGCGCGCGGGGGTCGACCCCTCGGCGGTCCACTCCGACCTGGTCATGCTCACCGCCCGCCGCGGCGAAACGGCCGAGGCCTTCACGTGGATCCGTCGGGGGCGCCAGGCCGACCCGGCTTCGAGGCGTGCCGCGAATGCCCCGATGTGGGACATGCTCGAGGTCCGGCTCCGGGCCCAGACTGAAGAGCCCGGGACCTGGGTCCCCGAGCTGGCCGTCATCCTGGAGCGCCACGGGGAGAACCCCGAAGCGAACCAGATGATCATGCTGAACCTGATGGAGATGGGGCTGATCAACGTGGCCCCCAACCCCGACCGGCCCGACGACATCCTGGTCGACGCTCGCGCGCTCCAGATGCTGCTGACGGAATACGGCCCGAAGGTCACGACCGCGGCGGGGCGACTGGGGGTCTCGGCGACCCGGGGCGGCATCTGGACCCCCGGCAGCGAGACGGGCGGCGGGGGCATCTGGACCCCGGGCTCCGGCGCGGGCGGATCGTCGGCCGGCGGGGAAAAGCCCAAGTTGATCATCCCGAGGGGGTGATGCCCGTCTCCCCGAAGGCCGGGGCCCTGTCGCGGTCCTGCCCACGCCTGCTTGGGCGTGTCGTCGGACTTGGTCGGCCGAGATCCTGGCGAGGACCGGCGACCCCGACTCCGCCGTCCGGACCGATCGAGCCCTCCTGGACCAGGACCCTCCCGACGCGGCCCTGGCCCTCGACGCCGCCGAGACCTTGCTCGACAACGGACAAGTCGAGCACCTGGGACCGCTGCTCCGCCTGGCCGTCGATCCGGCCCGACGCTCGGGCAGCGACGTCTCCCCCGACGAACCCTGAGACCGTGGCCGCACGCCGGCCCTTGAGCGAGTCGAAACCGTGAGCGCGCCCGAACCCGACTTCTTCGCGACGATCCGCTGGACCCCCGATGGCCTGGTCCCGGCGATCGTCCAGGATGCCGAGACGTCTGAGATCCTGATGATGGCCTGGATGGACCGGGAAGCGATCCTGCGGACGCTGGCGACCGGCCAGACGCATTTCTACTCCCGGTCGCGCCGGAAGATCTGGCACAAGGGGGAGACGTCGGGACATCTCCAGCACGTCGAATCGCTCTGGGTGGACTGCGACGCCGACGTCCTCCTGATCAAGGCGCGCCAGGTCGGCGGGGCCTGCCACGAGGGCTACCGTTCCTGCTTCTTCCGCCGCGTCGATCGGGAGGGGAGGCTCGAAGTCGCGGCCACTCCCGTCTTCGAGGCGGAATCCGTATATCGCCGAGGTGAGCGGGAGTGAGGCGCGGGAATTGATCACGGTCTCACGGATGTCCCGGGCCGACGCGATCTGGCGGACATGAATACTACACTACCAAAAGAGAGCATTCACGACTGGCCAAGGTCAAGGATCGTCTGCGATGCGGAAACCGCGATTGATGACCCCCGGCCCGACGATGGTCCCCGAGGACGTGCTGCTCGAGATGGCGCGCCCGGTGATCCACCACCGATCGGCCGAGGTCAAACACGTGATCACCGAGGTGGTCGCGGACCTGAAGGAGGTGTTCCAGACCCGCAACGACGTGCTGATCCTGACCTCCTCGGGCACCGGCGCGATGGAGGCGGCGGTGGTCAATACGGTCCCGCCCGGCGGCAAGGCGCTGGTCTTGAACGCCGGCCATTTCGCCGCACGCTGGGGCGACAT
>JAFANO010000293.1 GCA_019232645.1 Planctomycetaceae bacterium
CGGCCTCTCGCTCGCCTTCGACGGGCCGTTCTTCAAGGAGTTCGTGATCCGGTCGCAGAAGGCTCCGGCCCGTGTCCTGGCCGAAGTCGGTCGCCTCGGCTACCACGGCGGCATCGCGCTGGGCCGCTGGTATCCCCGGCTGGCCGACGGCATCCTCGTCGCCGTGACCGAGAAGCGGACCAGGGCCGAGATCGACGGGCTGGCCCGGGCCTATGCCCAGGCCCTCGAAACCGTATCGGCCTGAAGGATGGTGCCTCCAGCGAGGAGGGGTCAACGACCATCCCCTGAAGGGGACGGCTTGTAGAAGGGCTACTACGGCGCAAGCGTTGACTAGAGGGCCCCGCCGCTCCGGCACTGCGGGGCAGACGCGCAGCAGGCTACAAGGACTCTGAGGATGCTTCTCCAGTCCCGGACTCTCCTGGCCGCGCCCAAGCCGACGACCCTTCGAGGTCAAAGCCCGCTGCGCAACCTCGAGGAGAGAAGACAGGAGACCGACCTGGCCGGATGTCGGCGTTTTCGGTCAAACTCGTCCGACCTCGTCGGGAGACGCATCGGATTTCTTTTATCCTTTTTTCTCGGGAGGACGGCGCTTCCCCTGTCGCCTGAAGGCGACGGTCCCCTCGCCGGATCCTTATGGTTGCGCGATCACCTCGCGCCGGCCGTGGTAGCCTCCTCGCCGCGTCAATCTTCGCCCTGACTTTTGGGAGTCAACCATGTTGGTCGAGTTGAGCATCGTACCGCTGGGCCGTGACGTGCAATGGAGCGACCAGCTCGCCGAGGCGCTGAAGCTCGTCGATGCCTCGGGCTTGCCTTACGTCTTGACCCCCTCGGGGACGTGCATCGAAGGGGAGTGGGACGAGGTGATGGCGCTCGTGCGCCAGTGCCACGAGTGCGTCCGCCGGTCGTCGCCGCACGTCCTCACCTCCATCCAGATCGAGGACGAGGAGGGTGGCCGCGACAAGTTGACCCGCAACATCGCCTCGATCGAGGAGAAGCTCGGCCGTCCGCTCCGCAAGCTGGACCCCGAGGCCCGCGCCCGGCCGCGCCCGAAGGGCCGACCGGCGGCGCCGGAGGAGCCTAGCATGGACCGAGCGCGGTTCGACACCCGCGCGGATCAACTCCGGGCGTACGCCAGGGATTTGCAGGCCACAGCCGAGGGCTGTGCGGCGCAGGCCATCGTCTCGGTCGTGCGTGGGACGGTGGCCTCTGACAGCTTCAGCCCAGCCAAGCGAGGCAGGAACTCCTCGGCGGCCACCGCGAAGCTGTCGACCACGCCGCCGAGGCAGGCCGCCTGGGTCGTCGCGGGGGTCGGATCGCCCGCACCCAGGCCGAGCATCGCGTCGGCCGCGCAAGGGCCCTGATGACCGTGCGCGCGAGGGTTAGGAGGCGCGATCGGCCTGTTCGGAGGTGAGCTGCGAGGTGGACATGGGGGCCCTCAGTGAACGGAGGACAAGAGATTCGGGGACCATTCATCGAAGGGTTCCGTTGTATCGGATTTCCCACCTACTTTCGAGGTGCCTACCCCGAGAAGCAGATGGCACGCCAAAACCGTTGATCCTCGTTGCGCTCTTGTTTATAATGGGGTTTTATCGTTGGCTTCGCGTCCGGGACCTCCTACTGGGAAGCGGGTCCGACCATGCAACAGGACGCCCCCAAAGACTCCGAGGTCGAGGGCTGGCTCAAGACCCTGGGCATTGATTCGCTTTGCCAGTGGGATGTGCTCATCTTCTTGGACAGGCACCAAACCAGCCTGGTAGGCGCCGAGCACCTCGCCCGGCTGCTGGGCTACTCGATCGAGTTGCTCGTCGACGCCTTGGACGTCCTGGTGTCCCTGGGACTCGTGGAACGCTCGCGCATCTCTCAGGGCGCGCGTCTGTACCGGTTCACCCCGCCGTCCGGATCCCCGCACGGCGAGGCCTTCCGGCGGCTCCTGGACCTGGCGAGCCACCGCGCCGGCCGGCTCGTGCTGTCCCAACAGTTGCGGAAGGGTGAACAACCCCCTCCGGAGGGGCCTGATACGGATCACAAAAATGGTGCGCGATCAGCCGGGGGCAGTCATGTCCTGGATCATGAGGGCCGGCCTCCCTCGAACGGCGCGAATTTCTTTTCTTGTCCGTATTATGTCGCCCGGCGCATCCTCGCGGGAACCCGGCCGGCCGCGCTGAAGGCGCCGGAGGGGTCCCGGGTGCGCGACGAAGGGAGGGGAACATGGCTCAAGGCGATCTGATCCCCACGGGCATCCTCGGCCTGGACGACATCCTCCGGGGCGGGGTCCCCAAGGGCAACGTCATCCTGGTAGAAGGTGCGGCGGGCACCGGCAAGACCCTGCTAGGGGTGGAGTTCATCTATCGAGGCGTCACCCAGCGCGACGAGCCGGGGATCATCGTGACCTTCGAAGTGGCGCCAAAGCGGCTCATCCGCGACGCCGCCTGCTTCGGCTGGGACTTGCAGGAGCTGGAGCGGCAGAACACGCTGAAGACCATCTTCACCAGCCCCCAGGTGCTCAGCCAGGAGCTGCGCTCGCCCGACAGCCTGCTGCTGGAGACCGCTGCCGAGATGGGGGCGCAGCGCATCTTCATCGACGGCATCTCGCTGATGCGCACGGTGGCGGACAATCTCAACAACAGCGGCAACGGCAACGGCAACGGCATGGGCTGCTATCGCCAGACCCTGCAGCAGTTGATGGAGGGTATCCAGCGAGAGAACCTGACGGCGATCCTCTCGCACGAGGTCACGTCCGTCGAGCAACAGGCCTTCGCCCTGGAAGTAACCGAGTTCCTGTCCGACACCGTGATCGTCCTCCGCCGCGAACAGAAACAGCGGGGCACACGCCGCAGCCTGGAGGTCACCAAGAGCCGGGGCCAGGACTATGGCGCGGGCCGGCACACGCTGCGCATCATCGCCGGCAAGGGGCTGGAGGTGTTCCGCCGCGTCCAGGCTCCGCCCGTCGACCTCCACCTGCAGCAGCCCACATCCAGCACCCGGCAATCGGTCATCGGCTCCGCCCCCCTCGACGAGTTGTTTGGCGGCGGCGTCTTCGACGGCTCCGTCACCATGGTGGTGGGCATCTCGGGCTCGGGCAAGACCGTGCTGGGCACGCAGTTGCTGCTCGAGGGGGCCAAGAACCAGAAGCGCGGCCTGATGGTCTCCCTCGACGAGCACCCCGAACAGGTCATGCGCAACGCCGAGACCCTCGGCCTCAACCTGAGACAGCACCTGGAGAGCGGGGTCATCCAGTTCTTCTATGACTGCCCGCGTGAGCTGGAGCTGGACGTCCACTTCGCGCGCATCATCCGGACCATCGAAGAGCACAAGATCGAACGACTGATCGTGGACGGGGTGACGAGCTACACCAGTGCCCTGGAGGATGAGCAGGCCTATCGCGAGTTCTTCCACGCCCTGATAAGCTACTGCAAAGAGCGCCTGATGACGACCTTCCTGAGTTCCGAGAACCCCGAGCTGTTCGGCGTGAACCAGTTCATGCCGGACTTCCCGGTCAGCTCGATCGT
>JAFANO010000359.1 GCA_019232645.1 Planctomycetaceae bacterium
TGGCCTCTCCCCCTCTGGGCAATACATGGATGCTCGCCGCCATCGTGATCTCGCTGATCGTGTCCTCATAGGAACTCACAAAAAGACACTTCGAAAGGACCGGGTGCAGATAGACGGGTGCGAAGAGCGAATCCTGCGGACAGAGAACTCGACCTTGAGCGAACGTGCCAGACCGACTTCATGTTTATTACCCACCTGCCGCTCCTGAAATAAAATATTATAAAAATTTTTGATATCTTCAATTAAAACATTCGCAGAAAATTTCTCGAGCGCACCTGTATTCGCGACGTCCATCCTGCCCGAGCGCAGCCGGCGCAACAACTCTCTTGTTTCGGCTGCAATCATTTGAAAAAAAACTCCTCTCTTTACTCGATCACCTTCACGTCCCCGAACGACCCATCAGGATGGCGAAAGTCGTGAACCTCGATTTCATCCCCGAATTCGTCCTCATCAGCGTCGTAATGCTTCATCGCGCCTGGCTGAGCGTGCGGTGAATCGGCCGGTGTCGGGCTCCCTGCCTTCGCCCCCTTGAATTTCCACTTGCCCGGGTCGCCATGTTCGAGGATATCGGCAAAGTCGATGAAATCTAATGGGTCATCCATCCATCAGTTGCCGCAGATGCATCGATGGATGCCGGCTCCCGCGGCACGTCGGCCTACTCTCGAGTCTCATTTTACCGAAATCCTGCACCGTCTCGCATCTCCTCGGGCAACACGCCCGGACGCAGGAAACGGGTCCGAGCGATCGATTCGAGACAGGAAGTCCCGTAGAGTGGGCACCGCCCACCGCGCATCCATCAATGATTGTGGTGGGCGGTGCTCCATGGCTTGCGGCATCCCGGAATTCTCGGGGGACCGCCCCAATCCTCAGCGCGTGGCCGGCTGGGGCCGGGGCGCGAGCCGGCGGGAGACCTCGGCGGCGACGGCGGCGGTGAAGGTCTCGGTCGATTCCTCGCCCCCGAGGTCGCGGGTCCGGACCCCCTGGCGGAGCAGGTCGAGCGTCGCCGTCTTGACCGTGTGCCCGGCGTCGATCTCGCCGATCTGGGAGAGCAGCATCGCCAGTGCCAGGAAGATGGCCGTCGGGTTGGCCAGGTCCTTGCCGGCGATGTCGGGGGCGGTACCGTGGGCGGCGTCGAACAGCGCCACGCGGACGACCGACGCCGCGTCGAATCCGAGGTTGGCGCTGGCGCCGATGCCGAGCGAGCCGGCCAGGCCGCACGCCATGTCCGAGAGGAAGTCGCCGTACTCGTTGAGCACGAGCACAATCTGGAACCTCTCGGGCGCCATGATGATCTTGCCCAGCAACGCGTCGAATAGCTCGGTCCGGTGCGAGACCTCGGGATACTGCCGCGAGACCTCTTGGACGACGCTCTCGAACAGGCCGTCGGTCCCCCGCTGGATCGTGTACTTCGAGGCGCTGGTGACGTGCTTGCCGGTCCTGCGGGCGAGCGCGAAAGCGTAGCGGGTGGCCTCGCACACCGGCCGCCGCTCGACGATCCGGAGGCTGACGGCGGCGTCCTCGCCGATCATCCGGCCGGGGTCGTCGTAGGTGCCGCCGGTGGCGACCCGGACGATGTCCAGGTCCAGCTCGCGGCGGAAGTTGGTCGGAACGCCGGGGATGGTGTACACCGGCCGGTGGATGACCGACAGGTCGAGCCGCCGCCGCAGGACGGCGTTGGGGCTCTCCTCGGCCGTGATCGTCGGGTGCTTCAGCGCCACCCGGGTTGCCGTGATCGCCTCGGCCACCTCGTCGTAGACCGCCTGGCCGCGCGCCCGACGGTTCTCGAGGGCGAGGTCGACGGGGATGAAGTCGAGGCGGATCGGCAGGGCCTCGGCCAGCGTGTGGATCGCGCGCGACAACTCGGTGCCGATCCCGTCGCCCAGCAGCTCTGTGACCTGATACGTGGGACGCCCCATCCGGCAAGATCCTCCCGGCCCACCCCGCCCGGCGCCGCCGTCCCCGGCAGGCCCTGTCTGGCGGGGACGCCGAATTTCTGGCGTGGACGCCGAATTGTAGGGGACCGCCCGCGATGGCGTCAAA
>JAFANO010000417.1 GCA_019232645.1 Planctomycetaceae bacterium
CGACGTGGTCAACGCGGCGAGTGGACGACATGGCCGGGGTCGAGGGATCAACTTGGAGGGGCGCGGCAACGGGACTGGCCCGATCGCGCGCCGCCTCGCCAAAGGAGGGGGCCGACAGGGTCGACTGTTCGCGTCCCCCACTCTCCCCCTTAACGTCCCCGGGTACGGACGCGAGCACGACAGGGTCAGCGGTGCGTGACGTGCCGACGTCATCAGCCGAGGCGATCGTTGAACCGTCCGCGAGGGTCTTGCGGTCGAAAGAGTCGGCCTCGCCCATCGTCCGTCATCCTTGCTTGGAGTGCGACGGGTCCCCGATGGGACCCAACGGATCAGTCGCGCCTGCACCGGCTTGGTGAAGGGGGGAAGGCGGGCCGAGACCGATCGCGCCGGACAAACCGCTGACGGCCCGGTCCCTGCGAAGGTTATCCTATCCGGGGACGGGTCGGAACAGCAAGATTCTTAAAAAAACGGACCCTTGTCCGTTGCTCAAGCCTGGTGTGGCACCGGCCCAGTGTGAGCCGTCATGCGACCGCTGACACGGATCCGGCCAAATCACGCCGGACCTGCCCGGGTGGCCGAAAACCATGCCGCTCGATGAGCCACTGCTCGTCGTATCGCCGCCGAAATTCGCGCAGGGGTGAAACTCCCCGCTACAGTTGTCCTAGTCTCGCCATAGCCGATGGATCTGCAATCGGTTAGGAGATCCCGCTCGCCTCATTGGCTCTCGAAAAGGCCCTCCCAGGGCGGTACCTTCCCGGGTGCTGACTCCGTCAGGAAACCACGGCCTCTCTGGCCGTGCGACCCGAAGCGCGTCGAGCGATCCGGCGAGCCACCGGGCTTGGCCCTTCGGTCGGGAACTGGCTCCGATGGGTCAGCGGTCCTCCGGGGAAGACGAGAGGGGCCGCCCATCAGGCCGAGACGGGGCAGTTCGGGGAGAGGGCTGCGGGGGCCGGCCCGAGCCGGCCACGACGCATTGGACAAGGGTCAGCTGACCTCTCCACCCCCAACGGGGGCTTCCTGACGGAACCGGCCCACTCGGGAGGGCCCCCTAGATACCTCGGCCTCAGGCCGAGGTCGGTGATTCTTCTCCGGGCCTGGTTTTCTCAAAAGCTCATTGTGAATGGGCCATCCGTACACTGGTGGAGACCCGCGAGAAGTCTCCCTTCTCCCTACCCACCTTTGGCCTGCCGCCCAGGACCAAGGGGCGGCGAGATGCCGGCAACCCGAGCGTGGTGATCCCTCGCAATTCCGCCGGGGTTCGGTGAAAATAAGACTGTCCCCGGACCAGGAACATCGACCCCCGGGTCGATCGCCCCGCCTGACCCCAGCACCACGATGGCCGGAGATCCATCGATGCGAGATCACGACTGCCGGGCCAGCGTGCTCGTCGCCGCCCTGATCCTCCTCCAGGGGGCGCGCGGCGACGAGCCGACCAGACCGACCGCGCCGGCGTACGAGGGCAACCCGGCCGAGCCGTCGGTCGGCCACTCGGTCCACGGCGAGGCGTTCGACGACGGCCCCCGGCATCACGCCTCCCTGTTGCCGGGAATGGGCAAGGTCCACTTCCCGGTCACGACCGCCAGGCCCGAGGCGCAGGCGTTCATCGATCAAGGCGTCGCGCAGCTCCACTCGTTCTACGACTTCGAGGCCGAGCGGTCGTTCCGCCAGGCCGCCGCGATCGACCCCGACTGCGCCATGGCCTATTGGGGCATGGCGATGGCCAACGTCAACAACGGCCGGCGCGCCCGGGGATTCCTCAAGGAGGCGCGGAGGCGCGACGCCAAGCTCACCCCGCGCGAGAAGCTCTACCTCGACGCGCTCGAGGCGCTCCACAAGGACGGCGTCGACGACAAGGCGCGCAAGCAGAACCACCTGCTCGGCCTCGAGGCCATCGTCCAGGAGTTCCCCGGCGACCTCGATGCCCGCGCCTGGCTGGCGATGGTCACCTGGCAGAACGGGACGATCGGAAGCCGGCAGGCGGTCGACGTTGTCATCGACTCGGTCCTCCAGGTCGAGCCGATGCATCCCGGGGCGCACCACTACCGCATCCACCTCTGGGACGACGTCAAGCCGATCCGGGCAGAGAAGTCGGCCGCGCTGTACGCCCAGGCCGCGCCCGGGATCGCGCACGCCTGGCACATGCCGGGGCACACCTACACCGGCCTGAAGCGCTACGCCGACGCCGCCTATCAGCAGGAAGGCTCTGCCCGCGTCGACCACGCCCACATGATCCGCGGCCGGATCATGCCGTTCGAGATTCACAACTACGCGCACAACAACCAGTGGCTCTGCACCAGCCTGAGCCACATCGGCCGCGCCCGCGACGCCATCGCCGTGGCCCGCGACCTCGTCGAGCAGCCCCGTGACCCGAACAAGAACGGCGAGGACGACGGCGGCTCGGCGCAGCGGAGCGGTCGGCTCCGCTGGGTCGAAGTCCTGACCCGCTTCGAGCTCTGGGATGACCTGATCGCCGCCACCACCTCGGGCGCCCTCGACTGGTCAGGCCTCGCCGCGGAGCGAAAGGAGAAGGCCTACACCCTCGGCCTCGCCTACGCCGCCAAGGGCGACCAGGCGAAACTGGCCGAGCAGGTCGCCGCGCTGAAGGCGGCGGCCGTCGGCGAGGCCAAGGGCCACACCCAGTCGTCCCCGAGCTCCGGCCTTAACCTGGCCGCCCTGGCCGAGCTGGAGGGCTATCAGTTCCTCGCCCGGGACGAGTTCGGCCCCGCCTTCGATCGCTTCGCGAAGGCGACCGATATGCGCCCCGAGGCGCTCGCCCGCGCCCACCTGGCCGCGAAGAACTTCGGCCTCGCCGAGAGCACCGCCCGCGAAGCCGTCGCGAAGCAGCCAAACCAGGTCCCTCCGCTCGCCGAGCTGGTCGAGGTCCTCCACGCCGTCGGCAAGGACGAGGCGGCGCGTGAAGCTCATCGCAAGCTCGTGCCGATTGCCCGCAACGCCGACCCCGACCTGCCCGTCTTCCGACGCCTGGAGCCGGTCGTCGCCGGCTGGGCGCAGGACGGTGAGCGCACGGCCCCGGCAGACGAGTCGGCGACCGACGACGCCACGGTCCAGCGAATCGACCTGACGTCCCTCGGTCCGCTGACCTGGTCCCCCTGGTCCGCCGAGCCGATCGCGATGCCCGACAGCGACGGCCAGGCCTGGGACCTCGCCGCGCACAGGGGCCGGAACGTCGTCATCCTGTTCTTCCTGGGCGGCAAGTGCGCCCAATGCATGCAGCAACTCCAGATCTTCGGCAAGGAGATCGAGGCGCTTCGGGCGCTGAAGACCGACCTCGTCGCCGTTGGCACCGACGACCTCGAGGCCACCCGGGCCTTGAAGGCGAACCCCGACAAGGTCGCCTTCCCCATGCCCCTGTTGCCCGACCCCAGGCTCGAGGCCTTCAAGCGTTACCGCGCCTTCGACGAATTCGAAAATCAGCCGCTCCACGGGACCTTCCTGATCGACGCCCGGGGCGACGTCCGCTACCAGCGGATCGCCGCCGAGCCGTTCCTGGACGTCGATTTCATCAAGGCGGAGGCGGCGCGGATCAACCGGATCGTCAGGCCCTAGCGGGCGCGGCCGCCCTCCGGGCCGTCGCCCCGAGAGCATCCCATTCCGTCCTTCTCACGTCGAGGCGGCCACGCATCCGCGTGCATAGCTGTCGAGACCCGCATCCCGCGAAACGTCCGCATGATCCAGACCTTGACCCCAAGGAACGACGCCACGCTCCCAACGGCTCCCCGACCCGAGTCGACGCGCGCTCAACGGCTGCGGCCTCTGGTGGGGAAGCCGGCGGGCTCGCTCGTGATCCACGAGATCTACCGGAGCCTCCAGGGTGAGAGCACCTTTGCCGGCCTGCCCTGCGTGTTCGTCCGGCTGACTGCCTGCCAGCTCCGCTGCCGCTATTGCGACACGCCGCACGCCTTCGCGCAGGGGATGACCCTGACGCTCGACGAGGTGGCCGCGCGGGCGCTCGACCTGGGCGACAGGCTGGTCGAGGTCACCGGCGGCGAGCCGCTGCTCCAGCCCGAGGTCCTGCCGCTGATGACCCGGCTCGCCGACGCCGGCCGGACCGTCCTGCTCGAGACCGGTGGCGCGCTCGACATCGGCCTCGTCGATCGCCGCGTCCACGTGATCCTCGACCTCAAGACCCCCGGCTCGGGTGAGGTCGAGGCGAATCTCTGGAGCAATCTGCGCCTGCTCAAAGCGACCGACGAGGTGAAGTTCGTCCTCTGCAACCGCGAGGATTTCGACTGGGCCGTCGCGCAGGTCCGTGCCCACGCCCTGACCGACTCTTGCCCCGTCCTCTTCAGCGCGGCCTTCGGTCAAGTCAACCCGACCGACCTGGCTGCCTGGATCCTGGAGTCCCGCCTGCCGGTCCGCCTCCAGCTCCAGCAACACAAGATCCTCTGGCACCCGAGCGCCAGGGGCGTCTGATCCGGCACGACGCCTCGTCCCCCGACGGCACGATCGCGCGGGAGATCAGGACCGCAAGCTGTTCAGCTAGTTCTGGGTGCGACACGGAGGCACGGCGATCCGGCCGACCCGGAAGCGCGAGGCCCAGAGCGGGGTGGGAGGCTCGTCGTGACCGACGGGCCGGCGCACCTCCAGTGCCCGGTTCAGCAGGAGGCGGAACAGCGCGGCGCCGAGGTTCTCGCCCTGGTTCCGCCGCCCGGTGGCCTCGGCGAGGTTCCCCGACTGGCGATGGACGAGCACGCTCGCCGTCTCGACCCTGTTGCGGTTCTGCCCCCCAGGCCCGGAGCGTCGCGCCCGGCGGGTCTCGCACCCCGAGGCGAGACGTTCGGGGTCGAGCGCGGCGGGTCGGTCGCGGGCGGGGCTCATGGGGAGAGCATCCGTTTGCGGAAGACGATCAGGTCGTCGCCGTCGGCGTAGAAGTCGCGGATGACCGCGGCCTGCTCGTAGCCGTGCTTGAGGTAGAAGCGGCGGGTCGGCTCGTAATGCGACAGCGACGAGGTCTCGATCAAGAGGACCCGGCCCGAGTGGCGGCGAATCTCCGCCTCGGCCGACCGCAGCAGCTCGGTCCCGATCCCCCGCGCCTGCGACAACTTCGCGACAGCGATCCAGTAGAGATACCAGGTGCGATCGGTCATGGCGGCCGGCGCGGAGTAGGCGAACCCGATCGGACAACCCCGGTGCTCGTATGTGAGCGACCGGTGCCCCTGCTCGTGCTCGAAGGCGAAATAGTCGTCCAGCACCTCGCGCAGAGCGACGACCTCGAGCGGCTTGAAGACTTCGGTCCCTTCGGCCAGCGCGATCAACGCTGGAATGTCCTCGGGGGTGGTCTGTCGAATCATCCGCTTGCCTCCGAGGGAAGAGCGCTCGCGGGTCGGGGCCCGGGTCTCACTCCTGAAATCCCGCCGGTGCCCGCTTGCCAAGGATGGGCGGTAGGTACCCCGGCCTCGATCCCGCGCGATGGCATCGCTCTCGATCGAGTTTACGAGATTTTCGTGCCGGTTTCCTCGTCTCCCGCGATGATGGATGATCTGGGCGGTTGTCAAGCTCCAGGGAAAGTCCAAGGGGTAAGCCAGGCGCATGGGACGATCAGACCGGAAATGGTGGGGCGAGCGCGCGATCAAGCTCGTGCTGGGCGTCCTCGTCCTCTGGGCGGTCGGGCGGCATAACACCCTGACCACGACATTCCTCCCACCGCTGAAGCGTGTGAGACTCCTGCATACTTTCCTTTGAAAGGTAAACCCTCGCCGAAGTCGTCCTTTCTTATGCGGAATCCGGAAATTTCGTGGTCGCGGGGTGGATGCAAGATGATAGGGGAAACGATGACGGATCGGACCAGACCGCACGAAATTCCTGGAAGGCCTATCCCCACTTGCCCCGGACCGCGACGCCGTCGATGATCTCGATCATCGCCCAGGGGAAGGTGCCGGGCGGACGCCGGAAATCGAGTGACCGCAACCTTTCTCCCGAGGAGAGCCATCCATGAGATCGCGTTTCTGGATCGCCGCGACGCTCCTCGCCGCATCCGGCCTGGCCGCGCGAGCCAACGAAGGCCCGACCCCGCTGGTCGAGGGCGACGACCCGAGCCAGTTCGAGCTGGTCGCGATCGGCCCGGACACGATCAAGATCGTTGATGGCGAGATCTCTATCTCGGGACATCCCGACGGCTACTTCGCCACCAAGAAGTCGTACCGTAACTACCGCCTGACGTTCGACTGGAGGTATGAGCGGCCCGAGGGCCTCGCGTCCGACGCCCAGTTCCGGGGCAACAGCGGTCTGCTCATCCACATCGCCCGGCCGCACAAGGTCTGGCCTCGGTGCGTCGAGGTCCAGCTCATGAATGCCGATGCGGGTCATATCTTCGCGATTGGGGGCGCGAACTTCGAGGGCAGGAAGGATGCCGCCGCTCAGAGGGCGGCCATCAAGGCCGTCGGCGAGTGGAACCATGAGGAAGTGACCTGTCGCGACGGCGCGATCTCCTGCGAGATCAACGGCAGCCTGGTCGACAAGGGGACCGGGGCCATGCCCGACCACGGCCCGATCGGCTGGCAATCCGAGGGCTGGAAGATCCGGTTCCGCAACCTGTTGATCCGGGAACTCGACTGAGCCGCCTGAGCCGTCGAGACCCTGGAACGCGTCGAACGCGGCCAGGGCTTGATCCCAAGGCCGCGGACTCCGTTATTTCTGGAACTGTCCAAGCCGGTCCAGGAAATTGGCGTTGGAGGGGAACTTGGCCAGTTGCCGGACGAGCGATTCCATGGCCTCGGTCGGCTTCAGTTCGGAGAGGCTACGGCGGAGCAGGGTGACGCGCGCGAGTGTCTGGGGGTCGAGGAGTCGTTCCTCCTTGCGGGTCCCGGACTGTTGGATGTCGATCGCCGGCCAGACCCGGCGGTCGGCCAGGCGGCGGTCGAGCACGAGTTCCATGTTGCCGGTCCCCTTGAACTCCTGGAAGATCAGCTCATCCATCCGGCTGCCCGTCTCGACCAGCGCGGTGGCCAGGACGGTCAGCGAGCCCCCCTCGTCGAACGCCCTGGCGGCGCCGAAGAGCCGCTTGGGGACCTCCATCGCCTTGATGTCCATCCCGCCCGACATGGTCCGGCCCGAGTTCGACCCCTTATTATAGGCACGGGCCAGGCGGGTCAGGCTGTCGAGCAGGATCAGGACCTGTCCCCCCGCCTCGGCGATCCGCCTGGCGCGATCGATCGCCAACTGCGCCAGCCGGATGTGCTCGTCGGCCGACTGGTCCGAGGACGAGGCGATCACCTCGCCTCGGACGCTCCGGCGCGCCTCGGTCACCTCCTCGGGCCGTTCGTCGACCAGGAGCACCAGCAGGTGCAGCTCGGGATGATTCCTGGCCACGGCCGCCGCTATCTGCTGGAGCAGCACCGTCTTGCCCGACCTCGGCGGCGCGACGATCAACCCACGTTGGCCCTTCCCGATCGGCGTGAGCAGGTCCATGATCCGCATCCCCAGCGGCTCCGGCCCGGTCTCCAGGCGAATCGGCTCGTGGGGGTCGATCGCCGTCAGGTCGTCGAAGCTCTGGAGGCCGAGGTACTCGTCCGGACTCCGCCCCTCGATCTCGGTCACTTCGGCCAGGCGCATCGCCTCTCCTCTGGAAGGGGCCTCGGCCCGGCCCGTCAAGAACACCCCCTGGCGAAGTTTGTACCGGTTGAGCAGGGCCTGGCCGACGCAGACATCGTTGGTCCCGACCTTGAAGTTCCGCGCCGGGTCCCTCAGGAATCCGTATCCTTTGGGATGGAGCTCGATGACGCCGGAACAGGAGTATTCGGCCAAGCTCATTGGCAATCGCTCGGGGGCAAGGTGGATGGCAAAACCGCAGAGGGGCGCGACGATTCATGCTCCGCCGCGACGACACACGAGGGAATACACCAGGGGACGAACCCAATCACGAGAAGTCTGGGATCGGCCGACCCGGGGATGATCGACCGACCCGCTCGTGCGGCAGGGCCGCGAGGACGCGAGCGGAATCTTTCAGAAAGGCACTCGGCCTCTGTTATCCTACAAAGGCAGCTCGGGAGCGGGCCCTCACCTCTAATTAAGATAATCTCGGGATGCTCTTCCGTCCATTCCGAACCCTAAAAAAGTGGAAGGAAACCGATCCTCTTCCGGAAGGGCCCCGCCCTCAGACCTTGCGATGTCGGGTCGACACCGCCTGGCCCCCCTCTGGCAGGTCGATCAGCGTGTAATCCCCGAACAGGTTCGGGCTCTCGGCCTGGAGGAGCTGCAGGACCGCGATCGCCACCTTGCGGATCTCGACGTCGGCCGCCGCGTCGCCGCGCATCTCGATGAAATGCCGCAGGGCCCGAGCGTTGGCGGTGACGAAGATCTTGGTCTCCGTGGCGTTGGGCAGGACGCTCCGCGCCGCCTC
>JAFANO010000496.1 GCA_019232645.1 Planctomycetaceae bacterium
TGGCCGGGGCAGTGACCCCCCGGAGATAGCACAAGGTCTACGAGAGGCGGAGGATGCGGCACGTCTCCTCGTAGCTCAGCTCCAGCTCGAGGGGCACCGCGAGGTTGTCGGCGAGCCACAACGGCAATGTCGGCAGTGATCGGCCGAGAGCCAGGGCATGTGCCCAGGTCTCCAGCAGCCACACGTCCCCGTCTCTGGCCGTGCGACAGGCGATCGCATAGAGGGGGGGAGGTCCATCAGCCAGGATCGGGTCGGCCTGGCCGAAAAGCTCCATCAGGTCGCTATACAAATTGAAAGCGCGGGTCGTGACGAGATCGACGATCGCGACGCAGACGTGGTTCTGGAGCAAGGCGGCGCACTTGGCGACGAAGGCGCGACGATGTTCAGGCCGGTCTTTGTGGGCCGGGCTGACGATCTCGACGGCGGCCACGAGACGGCGGCCGCGCTTGGCGTCGTAGACGCGTACCTCATACTCGTCCAAGGCCGGCAGGTCAGTCACGACGGCCAGGGTCGGCCGCGGCGGAGTCCAGACCGCGGTCGCCACCCCGCCGCCACCGTTGCCCACCCCGCCAGACTCCGGGGGAGCCACTTCGTCCTCCTCGTAGGTCGCCACGTCGATCTCGATCGACGAGCCCAAGTGGACGTGCGGAGCGGCGACGTAGCGTGGCGGCAACTTACGTGACAACTCCAGGGTGATCATCGCCGGCCACTGCCCGTGAAAACCATCCCACGAGGTGCGGTCGTCGAGCGGCGGGCGGAAGTGATCGCGCAGCGGCATGGCGGGACCCTCCTCGACTCCAAGAGTAACCGGTGACCTATCCGGTTCCCAGCCTGTCGCCCCGCGAGGGGATGGCCCTCGTCGCAAGGCGATGGGTGCCCGATGTCGGTCGACCGGCGGCCGACCCAGATGCCGAGATCGATAAGTGGTCCGACCGCCCCGATCGGGACGCGGACCGAAGCAAACATGCAGGGAAGACCGTTCGGCCTGAGCCGATGGTCGTCCACGCACGAGTCGACGCGGCCCCGGGCCGGGAAACGACCCTTCCGGGGATTCGGGCGTCGCTGCGCGGCGAGAGATTTCGACTTCGATGTATTTTTCGGCTTGCGGCGAACCCCGGATCGGGATAGAAGAGCCTCGGTACGGGATTCATGCGGAAGGAATCGCCCCGGACTCAGGTCGAATGATGGTTCTCACCTTCTCGACGACCGACGTGGAGCAAGACCGGGTTCCCGGGGAGTTCCACGCGTTCTCCACTCCCGTCCGTATCGAATTCGCCGCGACGGCCGCGCGCTGGGCCTCGGTCCAATGATCGTCCGTCCGACCGCCGAGGGCGTGGAAGTCCTCGCCCCGGCGAAGTTGAACCTGTTCCTGGAGATCCTGGGCCGCCGGCCCGACGGCTATCACGAGATCGAGTCGCTGATGGTCGCCGTGGACCTGTACGACCGCCTGACGTTCGTCGATGACCCGTCGGGGCGGATCGCGCTGCGGTGCGACGATCCGACGCTGTCGACGGGCCCAGACAACCTGGTCGTCAAGGCGGCCGAGCGGCTCAAGGCCGCGTCGGGTTGCCCGCGCGGGGCGACCATCGCGCTGCACAAGGCCATCCCGGCGCAAGCGGGGCTGGCGGGCGGCTCGAGCGACGCGGCGGCGACGCTGGCGGCCCTGGATCGGCTCTGGGACGTGCGGACTCCTCCCGGCCGGATGGACGCCCTGGCCGGGGAGATCGGCAGTGACGTGGTGTTCTTCCGGTATGCCCCGGCGGCCGTGTGCCGAGGCCGGGGCGAGCGCGTCGAGGCCGTGACCCTGTCGCGGGCCCTCCACTTCGTGCTGATCTGTCCCCCGGTCGGCTTGAGCACGGCCGAAGTCTATCGTCACCTGAGACCGCCCGAACGGCCCCGGCCGATCGGGCCGGTGCTCGCGGCGCTGGTCGACGGACGACCGGCGCCGCTGGGGGGGAGCCTGTTCAACCGGCTCCAACCCGTCGCCGAGGCGCTCCGGCCCGCGCTGGCGCCGGTCCGCGACGCCCTGGCGAGCCTCGGCCCGGCGCTGGCCGGGCACCTGATGAGCGGGAGCGGCTCGGCCTATTTCGGCCTCGGCCGCGATCGGGACGCGGCGGACGCCGCCGCGCGACACCTCCGAACGCTCGGACTAGGACGGGTCCGGGTCGTGACCTGCGGCCCCTGAGCAGCGCAGAACGCCTCGTAAAGGAGTACCGGCTGTGGAGATCACCGAAGTCCGCATCAAGCTCATGGAAGACAACTCGGGCAGCAACGAGCGGTTGCAAGCCTTTTGCAGCATCACGTTCGATGACATGTTCGTCATCCGCGACCTCAAGATCATCGAGGGGGCCAAGGGCTTCTTCGTCGCGATGCCGTCGCGCAAGCTGACGGACCGCTGCCACCATTGCGGCACCAAGAACCACCTGCGGAGCCGGTTCTGCAACCAGTGCGGCAGCCGCCTGGACGAGAACCGCGCCATCCGCGACGCCGACGGTCGTGCCAAGCTGCACGCCGACATCGCCCACCCGATCAACTCGATGTGCCGCGAGAAGATCCAGGGGGCCGTGCTCGCCTCCTACGCCGACGAGCTGGAACGCTCGAAGCAGCCCGGCTATATCTCGCGGTATGACGACCTCGACGCCGAATATGACGTGCCGTTCGAGACGACCGGGCCGAGCCCGAGCGCTCATGGGAGCGAGCCTCCGCTCCGCCGCGGCCCGCTCCGCGGCCACACGCAACACTCCCGGGGCAACCATTCGGTCTTCCGCGGACCGCACATCCCGCCCCGCAAGGACGGCTCGGCCGAAGGCATCGGCTCCGACCGCGACTCCTCGGCCGGTTACGGCACCGGCGCCTGAGCGGCCGAGGGCCTCGCGCCGCGGAGGTTGCGGGTGCGGATCTCCGAGAAGGGAGGCGGTCCCTTCCCTCCAGATCCCCCCGCTCGTGATCGGGGAGTGCCATCCCTGGTCCCCACCCCCCGGGAGAAGGCCCGATCGCCGCGACGACTCGATCTCAACGACCACGGCGCCGCTCGCGCCGTGGTCGGCGTCTGCCCCCTGACGCCGGGAGTTTCGCGATGGCGGTCGATCTGTGTCTCATGGAACCCCGGGAAGAGTGTCGCGACCCCGACACGCCACCGAGTTGCGGCCGATCGCGCGGGGGTCGTCGGATCGTGTGGGGGTCGTGCCTCGCCCTGATGATCTCCGGGGGGATTGCCACCGTGCTCTTCTCGCTCCAGACGCGTGCGATCTTCCCCGGCTCGGAGACCCAGGGCAAACCATCCGCGGTGGTCCATCCCCGGCCGGACGAGCAGCTCGTCACCTTGACCACCGCGCGTGGCGACCGCGTGGTCGCGCTGTTCAGCCCCGCGTTGACGCCCGACGGGACCCCGGACCCGAAGGCCGCCGCCGCCCCGACCCTCCTCTACTTCTACGGCAACGCGATGTGCCTCAACGACACCCCCGAGCTGACCGACCGCTTCCGGAGGCTCGGCCTCAACGTGCTCGTGCCCGAGTACGTCGGCTACGGGATGAGCGGCGGCAAGCCGAGCGAGGCCGGCTGCCAGGCCACCGCCGACGCGGCCCATGAGCACCTCCGGAAACGCAAGGACGTGGACCCCAAGAAGATCATCGCGGCCGGGTGGTCGCTCGGCGGCGCGGTGGCCATCGACCTGGCGTCGCGCAAGCCGGTCGCCGGCCTGGTGGCCTTCAGCACGTTCACCAGCATGACCGAGATCGCCCGGCGCGCCATGCCGTTCCTGCCGACCTCGCTCCTGCTGCGGCACCGCTTCGACAACCTGACGAAGATCGCGCGCGTCTCCTGCCCGATCCTCCTGGGCCACGGTCGGCGCGACGACATCATCCCGTATTCCATGCTCGACCAGCTCGCCTCCGCCGCCCGGGCGCCCGTGATGAAGTTCACCATCGATGACGCCGGCCACAACGACTTCTACGTCGTCGGCGAGCAACAGATCCTCAGGTCTCTCAAGCAGTTCGTCACCCTCTTGCGGCCCGTCGAATAGCTCCGCCGGGTCGGCCCGGCCCTCGATCGCCGACCCGACCTCGATCCGGCCTCCCCCTCGTCCGACCGGGGCCCGCGTCAGGAGCTCAGGGCCGCGATGGCGTTGCGAAAGATCCGCAGCCCATCGGGCTCGCGTCCGGGGGCGCGGCGGGTCCAGCGGGGATGGTGGAGGGGGTCGACGTACCGCTCCGGGTGGGGCATCAGCCCGAAGATCCGTCCGGTCGGGTCGCAGACGCCCGCGACCGCCCTCGGCGAGCCGTTGGGGTTGGCCGGGTACTCCTCGGTCGGCCGGCCGGCCTCGTCGGCGTAGCGGAGGACGACCTGGCCGGCGGCCTCGAGCGTCGCCAGGGCCGAGGGATCGGCCAGGAGGAACTTCCCCTCGCCGTGCGCCACGGGCAGCTCGATCGGGTCGGCGTCGGTGAGGAACGGCGAGCGGCCGGGGGTCGGGACCATGCGGACCCAGCGCGACTCGAAGTGTCCCGAGTCGTTGTGGGCCAGCGTCGCGATGCAGTCGTCCGGGCCGCCGGGGAGCAGGCCGGCGCGGACGAGGACCTGGAACCCGTTGCAGATGCCCAGGATCAGCCCGCCCCGTGCGTGCAGGCGGTGCAGCGCGTCCTCGAGGGCGATGCCCAGCCGCGTGGCGAAGATCCGGCCGGCTCCCAGGTCGTCGCCGTAGGAGAACCCGCCGGGGATGGTCAGGACCTGGAAGCCATCGAGCGCCCCCGGCGCCTCGAGGAGGCGGCCGACGTGCCAGGTCTCGACGTCGGCACCCGCCAACTGCCAGGCCGCCGACGTTTCCTCATCGCAGTTCGTTCCAGGTGCTCGCAGGACGATCGCGCGGTGACGTATCATGATCAGAAGCTGCTCT
>JAFANO010000415.1 GCA_019232645.1 Planctomycetaceae bacterium
CGCGGAGGTGCTTGCAAGCCTGCGCGGTGGCCTCGGCGAGTCGTACCGCCTGTCCGTCGCAGCCATCCTGTCCGACCACCCGGCAGGACTGACGTTCCGCGAGCTGCTTGCGGTGGTGCGGGATCGACAGGCGCACGCGGTCCATCGGGGCACACTTCGGGTCGTCCTCCACGCGGGCGGATTCGTCCGCCAGGACGGGCGCTGGCAGGTCGCGCCGGACGACAGTCGGTCCCGGCGACTGCTCCGCGAGGCGGTGGTCCGCGCCGCTGGCGGCACAGCCGCTGGGGAGTCTGAGCCAACGACGACACGGGCTCGCCTCCTCGATGTGGCGACCTCGGTGGCCGGGCGATGCCGTGCGATCCTCTCCGAGCTGCGTCGCGCGCCCGGATCATAGACACAACAGGAGCAGAGCCTTTAACATGGGCGAGGGCCGAGGAGTCACTCGCGGCGGATCGGGGAGGGCCGGGCCTTGCAGCATGGCACCCACTACTTCATGGACGCCGGGATCATCCTGACGCTGATCACGCTGGGCAAGTTCCTGGAGGTCCGCTCGAAGGGGGTGGCGGGCGCGGCGATCGAGCGGTTGCTGGACCTGGCGCCCAAGACGGCGCGAGTCGTCCGCGACGGGGTCGAGGCCGAGGTCCCGCTGGCCGAGGTCCGGCGCGGCGACCGGGTCCGCGTCCGGCCTGGCGAGGCGATCCCGGTCGACGGCCGGGTGATCGAGGGGGAGTCGAGCGTCGACGAATCGATGCTGACCGGCGAGTCGGTCCCGGTCGAGAAACGCCCCGGCGACCGCGTCACGGGGGCGACGCTCAACGGCGACGGCGTGCTCCTGGTCGAGGCGCAGCGGCTCGGCCGCGAGACCGCGCTGGAGGGGATCGTCCGGATGGTCCGCGAGGCGCAGGGCTCCAAGGCGGGCGTCCAGCGGCTGGCCGACCGGATCGCGGCGTACTTCGTGCCGATCGTGCTGGGCATCGCGGTCGCGACGCTGCTGGGTTGGGGACTGTCGGGCCTCGGCTGGGGCCGCGCCGTGCTGAATGCGGCGGCGGTCCTGATCATCGCCTGCCCCTGCGCGCTGGGCCTGGCGACGCCGATGGCCGTGGCGGTCGCCACCGGCCGGGGCGCCCGCGCCGGGCTGCTGGTGCGCGAGGCGTCGGCCTTCGAGCGGATGGACCGGCTCGCGACGGTCGTGCTGGACAAGACGGGCACGGTCACCGAGGGCAAGCCCCGGGTGACCGACGTCGCCGCGGTGGACGGCTGGGACCGCGCGGGCCTGCTCCGCCTGGCCGCGGCGGCCGAGTCGGGCAGCGAGCACCCGCTGGCCCGCGCCCTGTCCCCCCTGGCCGACGGCGCGGCCGTCTCCGACTTCCAGGCCGTCCGCGGCGGCGGGGTCCGCGCCCGGGTCGACGGCCGGGCCGTCCTGGTCGGCTCCGAGCGGTTCCTCCGCGACGCGGGGATCGATCCCGGTGGGCTCGACGAGGTGGCCCGCGCCTGGGAGCGGCAGGCGAAGACCGTGCTCCGCGTCGCCGCCGACGGCCGGGCCGTGGGGGCGATCGCCCTGGCCGACACGCTCAAGCCCCACGGCCACGAGGCGGTCGACGCGCTGCGGCGGATGGGGGCCGAAGTCTTCCTCCTGACCGGCGACAACGTCACGACCGCGCGCGCCATCGCCGAGGAGCTGGGCCTGCCCGCCGCCAACGTCTTCGCGGGCGTCCTGCCCGACGGCAAGGCCGCCAAGGTGGCGCAGCTCCGACAGCGGGGCGGCCGGGTGGCGATGGTCGGCGACGGCCTGAACGACGCCCCCGCCCTGGCGGCGGCCGACGTCGGCATCGCCCTGGGGACCGGCACCGACCTGGCCAAGGCGGTCGCCGACGTGGTGATCGCCACCGGCGACCTCCGCGCCGTGCCGCGCGCCCTCCGACTGGGCCGCGCGACCCTCGCGGCGATCCGCCAGAACCTCTTCTGGGCCTTCGCCTACAACACCATCGGCATCCCCCTGGCCGCGCTCGGCTTCTTCGGCACCTACGGCCCCCTGATCGCCGCGCTGGCCATGTCGCTCAGCTCGGTGACGGTCGTCGCCCGGTCGAGCCTGCTGGCGAGGCTGAAGCTGGAGGGGTCAGCGACCCACCCCTAAAGGGTGTGGGCTTGTGTCATCAAGCCCCGGCTGACCAGGCTCAGGACTAGATCCGGGTAGGGGCCCGTATGTCCTACGTTGGTTGGGTCACGACACCGGAGGATGCATCGCCAGTCTTCCGCCCTGTCGTCCAAAGTTAAAAGTCCGAGGGTCTAAGACGGTGCTTTGGACACGACAAGCCTGTACCAACATTGCCGAGGCGAACTTTTCCCCCGCAAGGGGCGGTGCCCCTCACAGGACATTTCACGTCCAGGCTCGTCGTGAGACGCCCTGGGTTTTCTTCCGCCAACGTTGGACGCGGCTCCTCCCATCCCTGAAGGGTGTGGGTTTCCGCCGCCGGGTGATCCTATGACTGAACCCACGAAACCATCGCGGCGCAAGATCACTCGGCGAAAGCTCCTGATCGGGGCGGGCTTGGCCGCAGGCTTGCCTGGGGCCACGATCGCCTGGGGATACGACCCCGACTGGTTGACCGTGGAACGCCACAAGATCACCATCCCTGGACTGGAAAAGTCGCTGACGGCGGTCCAAATCAGCGATCTCCACGCCGATCGTGCTGGCTCTTGCTCCGAGTTGCTCCGGGAACGGGTGGCGGAACAGGTTCGCCGCGAGTCGCCTGATCTCATCTTCGCCACCGGCGATTACATCACGCGACCGGGTGATGCGATCGACAACGCCGCCGCTTGGGTGGCCGGCTTGCCAGCGCGCGAGGGGATCTACGCGGTGATGGGCAACCACGATTCCTCCGAGGTCAAGCGGGCGCTCGAGGCCCGGGGGGTCATGGTCCTGAGCAATACCTGGACGAAATTGCGCGGCATTGCCTTGGCCGGCGTGGGCGATCTCGGCCGATGGCCTCACCAGCCTCAGGAGGTGCTCGCGCGCGTCCCGGAGGGAGTCGGAACGATCCTGCTGGCCCACCAGCCCGACACCTTTTGGACTTATGACGAGCCCGTCGCCCTGCAAATCTCGGGTCATACGCATGGAGGGCAGGTGACACTCTTCACCACGGTACCCGCGCCCCAGTTGATGCCGCGTTTTCACCGACTGATGATGCATATTCCCGAGCTCGAGCCCCTCGCCGAGCGATCTTACCTGGAAACTCGACATGGCGCATGGTCGGGGTTTTTCCACCGCCCCGATGGGTCGACTCTTTACGTCAACCGAGGGCTCGGCCGGTTCAAACGCATTTCACTCTACTGTCCCCCCGAGTTGACTTTCTGGGAGTTGTTCCCCGCGTAAGATAGCCCGCCCGTTGAATCCGTCGCACCCGAGGCGTCAAGCGGATAAGATTGGGATCGAGGAGGGGAGATCAGGGACCGTGTCAAGTACCCCATCCCTCAAGGGAGGGGCTTGCCAGTCGTCTCCGAGGGCTTCCGAGGTCCAGCTTCC
>JAFANO010000638.1 GCA_019232645.1 Planctomycetaceae bacterium
CGGGGCGACGGTCACGTCGCAAGTCCAAACTCGTGAAGGAAATCGGGACATCCGGCCGGGACATTGACGGTCCGGAAGGGGGCATGAGCGGGCCGCCCGCGCGCCGCGGTCGGGGCCGAGTTTCGGGGTCCCACGCACCACGGATAATGGACTCTTATCCCGGTCCGACTCGCCCCGGACCCGGAAATTGACGGACCTTCAGGCATCGCCGGGGCACTGCCAACATTGAGGAAAATTTTTCTTTCTACACAAATTTGGTGGAGGAGGAAAGATCCCGGCGTCACGATACTCGGGGCCTCGGGGTCGGTCGGCGACTGCCTCCGCGCCCCCGGGAGTCACGGGGACCCTCCCAGGTCGGCGCGGGGCGATCTCCCGGAGCGGTCAGGACACTGCCTCGCGGCCCGGGGCCGGGGAGGCGACCCGGAAGTGGGGCGGGTGGATCGCCGAAACCGATTCGATGGCTTCGGCTTCGGTCAAGAGGAAGGGGGCCGGGCCGCGATGCACCCGCTGCCTGACGCCCCGGAGGCCGGCCTGGTCGAACAGCGCGCGCATCCGGCGCGCCGAGGCGTGATGCACCGCCCCCTCGACCCCCGCGACACAGACGTCGTAGATGAACCAGCCCCAGGGGGCGTCGCGATAGCCGTCGATCAGCATCAGCCGGCCCCCCGGCCGAAGCACTCGGTGCATCTCGGCGACCGCCCTGTCCTGACGGGGGTAGTGATGGAAGCTGTTGGCGCAGGTCACGAAATCGAACGTCCCGGCCGCGAACGGCAGCCGTTCGCTGTCGGCCTGCACCGGCAGGACGTGCCCGGCGTGCCGTCGCCAGCGCTCGGCTCCCTTGGCCAGCATCCCCGAGACGAGGTCGATCCCGCAGACCCGGGCCGCCGGCAACTCCGCCCGGATCCGCGCTGCGAACACCCCCGTCCCGCAGCCGACGTCGAGGATCCGGACCGGCCGATCCCCCGCCACCGCGCGGATCCGCCGGATCAACGCCCGATGCGACGGCCCGAACAGCAGCCATTGGAGGATGCAACGGTCGTAGCTCTCGCTCCAGAGGGTGAATTCGTGCGTCGCCTGCTGCTTGTCGTACGCCATGGAGCCTCCCTGCCGCCAAGGGCAATCAATCCCTGCGATGCGTCGCCGGCTTAACCCATTTCGACCCGCAACGCAATCCGTCTTCAATCACCTCAGAGGGCTCATGAGGTGGGAGTTATGCAGTTGGCGGTTAGGTGCCTCAGGCGTTTGGAAAGATGGGAAAACCCAGCGACGCGGCGGCAAGCTCTATTGTATCACCTATATTACCTAGAACTCTCAAAGTAACAACTCGCGCGGTTGCTGAGCCCCCAACTGCGTAACTCCTAGAGGGTTAATACTCCAGCGCCAAGTCGGGATCGTCCCAAAGTGGGGCTCAGAGATATAAAGTACGAACTTGACACTTTGCGGCACAAAGGGAGGCGCGGTCTGGAGCAATTATCCCCCATAAATTTTTGCAGTTGCACCAAATGAGAGCCAAACGAACACTACTGGACAATGTCAAGTTGCCGCCGGATCAATTTGGGACGGTCGCCCAAGTGAAATGACGCGGCCGTCGGAATGCACGATCAACTGGATTCGGCTGAAGGGTTACCCGGCATTCTCCTTTGGGATGCCTGGGGCTCGGTACGAGGATGCGAGGGCGGACTACGCCCGCGACCGGGCACGAGCGGTCGCGATTCGAAGTGCCGGGACCGCATCCGTACGATAGCGTGTCGGGACAGGGTGTGCCCAGAGCGATGCCGTTCGGGCCACCATCATTTGCCTGCGCCCGCCGCGTCGCCAGAGACGCGGTGGGCGGTTATGATGGACGAGAGGAAGGTGAGCGAGGCCGAGCTTGGCGACGCCCCTCACGCCTGTCGACCTCCCAATCTGCCGCGGAGGACCTCATGATCCGGACGTGTCCTTCGAGCCGGGTCGATCCCCGGTTCCGGATCGAGCCCTTCGAGCCCGCCTACCAGGCCACGCACCGCTCGGGCGTGCTCGCCGAGCGGGTCGCCGCCGGGCTGCGCGAGCTGGAGGACTGCTGCGCCTGCCCCCGCAACTGCCACGTCAACCGCCTGTCCGACCAGACGCGCGTCTGCCACACCGGCCGGTACGCCCGCGTCGCCAGCGCCTTCCCCCACTTCGGCGAGGAGGACTGCCTGCGCGGCTGGAACGGCTCGGGCACCATCTTCTTCAGCCTCTGCAACCTGCGCTGCGTCTTCTGCCAGAACTGGGACATCAGCCA
>JAFANO010000726.1 GCA_019232645.1 Planctomycetaceae bacterium
CCCAGATCGGCCGCCAGGACCGACGCCGTCATGTCCCCCAGCCGCGCCGAGGCGTCGGGGATCGTCCGGACCTAGCGGAGGAACCTCTCCACGTCGGCGATCTTCCAGCTCACGTATCAGGCGACCTCCAGGTTCTTCTGGTCCTTCGTTAGCATCTCGCGCGGCGGCGAGGCGTCGAGCTGGAGTCGCCTGTCGAACCCTCGACGGCTTTGGTACGGCCACTTCCAGGGCAGGCCGGGCTCGTCGATGAGCCAGACCGACCGGCCAAACTCGGTGATTGTGGACAGCCTTGGCCTGGTCGACGATCACGATCGACCGCGCCAGTGCGATCAGCGCGACGATTCCCGCTGAGGTGTCGCACGCGCCTTTGGAGATCGACTCGACTCAAGGTTGCTCCGCGCCCTCGGCCCTCGCCCGGTGGCGCGCTGCCAGTTCGTCGCGGACCCACTGGCGGAACTGCCGGCCCCATTCGGAATGATCCATCGGCCCGGCCTGCTCCAGGAACCGGGCAACTTCACCCGGGAGCAGGAAGGGCAAGCTCCGGCTCGTCTCGGATTCCGCGTAGTTGCCATCGGCCTGGAGGAGGTAGATCCGGAGCGACGCGCCATCGTAGCGCCAGACCTCCGGGACCTCGAGCTTGGCATAGACGTCCATCCGATCGAGCGAGCTGCGCGTGATGTCGACCTCGATCGCCAGGTCGGGAGGAGGATCGACGCTCAGGTCGAGCGCCTTGCCGCGGACGCGTTCGGCGTTGGCCAGGTAGAAGCACGCATCCGGCTCCAGCCCCCGATCCAGGTCCTCCCGCCTCCACGTCGTCGATCCCGCGCCTCGGCGCGGGATGTGAAGCTCCTCGGTCACCGTGTCGATCACGCACCCCAGCAGATACTTGGCTTCTTCATGCGCGCGCGAGGGGGACATCAGCTCGAGGTTTCCCCGGTCGTAGGTGGTGCGGATGGGTCGATCGCCGAGGATCTTGAGCATCGCCTCGTAACCCTCCCAACCGATGTTGAAGAGGACGAAGCGTTGTTCGATGGGCACGACTATCGGACGGGGTTCCACCGTCGTCGCCATGTGGGTCTCTCCTCATCTCTATCTCGATCTTCGGGCTCCGGGCTCCCCGCTTCCACGGGCACCGGCGTGACGGCTCGCCCGAGGCCGAGGTGTCCAGGGTCGGCGAGCCAGACGTAGCGGCGGCCGCCGGCGCGGCGGTCGAGGATCAGCTTGGGGCAACCGACGAATGCGGCGGCCAGGTATCCCAGAGGAGCCGGAACTCGGCCACGTCGCGCCCCACGACTCGAAGCCCAGCAGCCGGATCGCGTTGAGCAGCACCAGCAGCGAGCCGACCTGGTGGAAGATCGCGGCGGCGACCGGTCCCAGCAGGCGGAGCCCGGCCAGCGCGACCGCCACGCCGTTGACGCCGAAGGCGAAGACCAGGATGTTCTGGCGGATCACCCCGACCGTCCGCCGCGCCAGGCGGATCGCCTCGGGCAGCGCGGCCAGCGGCTCGCCCATCAGGATCACCGAGCCGGCTTCGGCGGCGATGTCGGCGCCGACGCCGCCCAGCGCCACGCCGACGTCGGCCATCGCCAGCGCGGGGGCGTCGTTGATCCCGTCGCCGAGCATCGCGACGACCCGGCCCTCGTGCTGGCGGCGGTGGACCCACTCGGCCTTGGCCGCCGGGGTCAGCTCGGCCTCGACCTGCGTGATGTGCACCGTCTTGGCCACCGCCAGCGCCGGCGCGGGGCGGTCGCCGGTGAGGATCGTCAGGTCGCGGAGGCCCAGGTGCTTCAGGTCGTGGACGACGTCGTGCGCCTCGCGTCGGACGCGGTCCCGCGCCCCGATCGCGCCGGCGACCCGGCCGTCGACGGCCACCAGCAGCGCGGTCTGGCCGCTCGCGTCGAGCGCCCGCAGCGCCTCCCCGAGCGCGGGCGGGACGTCCACCCCGCGCTCCTGGAAGAGGCGGAGGTTGCCGACCAGGATCTGCCAGCGGCCCCCCTCGTCCTTGATCCGCGCCGAGACGCCCGTGCCGGGATGCGCCTGGAAGTCCTCGACGTCGGGCAGGACCAGGCCCGCGCGCGCCGCCTCGGCCACGAGCAGGCGGGCCAGCGGGTGCTCGCTCGGCCGTTCGGCGGCGGCGGCGAGCCGGAGCAGGTCGTCGTCGTCCCAGGGATCGAGCGCGACCCGGTCGCCCAGCTCGGGCCGCCCTTCGGTCAGGGTGCCGGTCTTGTCGAAGGCGAACGCGTCGACCCGCGCCAGCCGCTCCAGCGCCGCGCCCCCCTTGACCAGGACCCCGCGGCGGGCGAGCCGCGCCGAGGCCGCCAGGACGGCCGCCGGGGTCGCCAGGACCAGGGCGCAGGGGCACGCCACCACCAGCACCGCCAGCGCCGGCATCGGGTCGAGTGCCGGGGACGCCCCGAGCCGGGCCCACTCCCGGAGCGGCCCCGCGTTGGTCGCCAGCAGGACCAGCACGGCCGCGGTCAGGACCGCCGGCAGGAAGAGCCGGGCGTAGCGGTCGGCCGCGCGCTCCAGCGGCGACCGATGCGCCTGCGCCCGGGCCATCAGGCGGATCACCTGGCCGAGCGTCGTCTCCTGCCCGACCTTCTCGGCGCGGACTTCCAGCCGGCCGAACTGGTTGTACGTCCCGGTGTAGACCGGGTCCCCCTCCCCCTTGTCGACCGGCAGCGACTCGCCGGTCAGCACCGCCTGGTCGACGGCCGACCGCCCGTCGACGACCGTGCCGTCGGCGGCGATCCGCTCGCCGGGCCGGACCACGAGCACGTCGCCCACGGCCAGCGCCTCGGCCGCGACCTCCACCTCCTGGCCGTCGCGGAGCACCCGCGCCGTCCTCGGCCGGAACTCCAGGAGCTTCTGGATCGCCCGCTGCGCCCGGTCGAACGTGAGCGCCTCCAGGCACTCGCCGACCAGCGCGATGAAGACGACCTCGGCCGCCACGAAGTACTCGCCCAAGAGCGCCGCGGCCACGCACGCGATCGCCAGCGCGATATCGGCGCCGATCCGCCCCTCGATGAGCGCCGCCAGCGCGAGGTACACCACTCGACCGCCGCCGATGACCGCCGCCAGCAGCGCCAGCGAGACCCCGAACGGATACCGATCCACGCTCCCCCACGCCGCCAGCACCTGGTCGGCCGCGAGCAGCAGGCCGACCACCGCGGTCGCGGCCACCAGCCGGCGCCGCTCGGCGTTGGGGTCGTGGTCGTGGTGATGGTCGTGGTGGTGATGGTGATGGTCATGGTCGGCCGGGTGGGCGTGGCCGAACGCCATCTCTGCGGGCTGATATTGACGATGCACGGCCGTTGGTCTCTCCAAAGCGCGTCGCGTTCAGGGTCAGTCCCTCCGACAATAACCATCAGGATCTTTCTTGGTGGAGTGGGCGCCGCCCACCATCCATTCGTGATGCTGTGGTTGGCTACGAAGAATTCGGACAGCCTCTTCGGGCGCGTGTCTGAGAGGGAATCATTCCTTGTACGTGATCCACATCGGCGAGCCCCAGGCGATGTCCTTGTCGGGCTGCTTGACGCGGACGTACCAACCTCGCGTCGGGTGATGAAGTCGAGGCCGTCCTGGACCATCGGACCGCGGCCAGGTATGTACGACCGCCATCGGGGGATGGCCGAGAATGGCTCGCCGCCACCATACCTGAGCGCGGGGACGTCCGGAAGGGTCCTGTCCGTCAATCACGCAAACGATCAAACGACGCGTTCGTGAGCGTCCCTGGCCCCGAGGGGTCCCCGATCGAGGCGCTGCGTCGGGATGCGTCACCACCCCCGGCCGACGATCTCGAAAGCCTGTCACGCAGCCTCCGAGTCGCCCAGCAGGTCGTGACGTCGGATCGCGTCGGCGATGAATTCGGCCGCCCAGCGATCGCCGAGATCGGTGCAGTGGGCCTCGTCACGGAAGCAATCGTTGCGCAAGCTGACGAACAGCTCGGTGCCGTCGATGGCGTGGGTCCGAGGGGAGAGATCCAGGCGCGAAGGCCCGCCGGGTCGGGGGATAGAGCTCGCGGATCATCGCGTCGTAGCCCTGGGATCGAACGGGATCCGCG
>JAFANO010000746.1 GCA_019232645.1 Planctomycetaceae bacterium
GATCGACGACGCCACGGGCCTGCCCCGCGAGATCCCGCTCTGGATGCTGGGGATCGCCGGGCTGGGGATCTTCGCCGGCTGCGTCGGCAAGAGCGCGCAGTTCCCGCTCCACGTCTGGCTGCCCGACGCGATGGCCGGCCCGACGCCGGTCTCGGCGCTGATCCACGCGGCGACGATGGTGGCGGCCGGAGTCTACCTGGTCGGGCGGTTCTTCCCGTTCTTCACCTCCAAGGTCCTGCTCTACATCGCTTATACCGGCGGGATCACGCTCTTCATCGCCGCGTCGATCGCGATCGTCCAGACCGATTACAAGAAGGTGCTCGCCTACTCCACCGTCAGCCAGCTCGGCTTCATGATGCTCGGCCTGGGCGCCGGCGGCTGGGCGGCGGGGCTGTTCCACCTGCTGACCCACGCCTTCTTCAAGGCGCTGCTGTTCCTCGGCGCCGGCAGCGTCTATCACGCCGTCCACACCTACGAGATGCCCGTCCTCGGTGGCCTCCGTCGTAAGATGCCGATCACGGCCGGCACGATGCTCGTGGCGACGCTGGCGATCTCGGGCGTGCCGTTCTTCAGCGGGTTCTACTCGAAGGACGCCATCCTCGCGTCGGCCCTTTATCGGGTGATGCAGGACCCCGGGCACGTGCTCCTGTTCCTCCTCCCCGTCGTCGGCGCGGCGATGACCGCGTTCTACATGTTCCGGATGTGGTTCCTGATCTTCGCCGGCGAGCCGCGGGGCTACCCGCCGCTGCCGGGCGGGGCCGAGCACGGTCATGGACATGGACACGGTCACGACGAGCACCACGCGGGTAGCCCGTATGACCACGCGCACGAGAGCCCGGCGATCATGACCTGGCCGCTCCTCTTGCTCGCGGTCCCGACGGTCCTCGTGGGCTGGACGTTCTGGTTCGGCCTGCCGATCGCCGAGCCGGTCCTGGAGCAGATGCTCGTCTACGGCGAGCCGATCGACACGTCGGCGATCGACCTGGGCTCGGCGCACCTGCTGGCGATGGGGGCCTCGATCCTGATCGCGACGGTCGGGATCGGGCTGGGCGCGCTTTACTATGCCCCTCCCCTGCCCTACTTCTTCAAGCGGCGGTTCAATCCCAGGGAGGCGGCCGAGCGGTTTGGAGGTCTTTACACCTTTCTGGTCCACAAGTGGTATTTCGACGAGCTCTATGACGCCGTTTTCGTCCGCCCCACCCTGGCGCTAGCCCGCGGCCTGGCCGCGTTCGACAAGTACGTCATCGACGGCGTCGTCAACGGCTCGGCGAGCCTGACGGTGATCCAGAGCAAGCTCTCGGGGCTCTTCGACATGCGGGGGGTCGATGGCCTGGTGAACCTGACGGCCCGGTTCCTCTACGGCGTCGGCGACTGGGGCCGGACGATCCAGACGGGCCGGCTCCGCAATTACGTGATGTTCCTGGCCGTCGCGCTGGTCGGGCTGTTCGCGGGTGTCTTCGCCTGGGTCCGGGGTTAACCGGAACGCGTCCCTCGGTCTCGACAACGAAGTGGTGCCAACGTCATGAGCGACAATGCATTGCTGACCCTGATCTGGCTGATCCCGCTGCTCGGGGCCGTCGCCGTCCTGCTGATCCCCAAGCGGGCGGAGCAGGCGATCAAGGGGGTCTCCCTGGTGGCCACGCTCCTCTCCTTCGCGCTGACGCTGGCGGCGTACGCGACCTACGTGGCCCCCGGCTCGCACGCCTCGGCGCCGCTCCGCGAGCGGGTCGAGAACAACATCCTGAAGCCGGCCTCGGCCACGTCCGATGCGACTGAGGAGGTCGTGACCGACGCCGGAGTCGATGATCTGGTCGTCCGCAAGGCGTGGATCCCCTACTTCAACATCGAGTATTACCTCGGCCTCGACGGGATCAGTCTCAGCCTCGTCCTGCTGACCGGGCTGGTCAGCGTGCTCGCCTGCTTGGCATCATGGACCATCGATCACCAGGTCAAGGGCTACTTCGCACTGTTCCTGGTCTTAGTAGCGAGCATGATGGGCGTCTTCCTGGCGCTCGACCTGTTCCTGTTCTACGTTTTCTTCGAAGTCATGCTCCTGCCGATGTACTTCTTGATCGCCATCTGGGGCGGCGGCAATCGCGAGTACTCGGCCATCAAGTTCCTCCTTTACACCCTGTTCGGCTCGGT
>JAFANO010000045.1 GCA_019232645.1 Planctomycetaceae bacterium
GGGAGACGGGCTTCCGCTGGGTCGCCGCCGAAGAGCTGCCGACACTTCTCTTCCCGGAGGCCAACGGGCCGATCCTCCAGGACCTGGCACGCGACTCTGCCTTGGCGCGACGTGGCTGACCTCCCCGCCCGCCGTCGGGCTCGACGAGGGATGCCATGACCGGCCAGCTCCGGCTCTCCCTGGCGGTCGCCCCCCTGGCCACCTCCCTCTTCGTGCTCTCGCTCCGGCACGGCGGGCGGCACCCGCGCGTCGTCTCGGGCCTAGCCGACTTCGCCCAGCCGTCTTTCGGCCTTGCGTCGCGCCGCACGAATTTCACGCGATGAAAAGAGAGAAAAACCCGGCCGCCGCGCCGTACGTACCTAGAACAGATCTTTCGGCTTGATCTTTGGCATGGCGTCCCACATCGCCTTCTCGTCGGCGAACGGGTGCGCGGGGCCTTCGCGCTTGGCCTTGGGGAGCACCTGGAGCACGGCCGAGGCGAGCCGGAGGTCGGTATGGGTCGTGATCTTGAGGTTCAGGGGCGAGCCCTCGACGATGGCGCAACCCTGGCCCAGGGCCTCGACCAATTGCGCATCGTCGGTCGCCGTCGTGCCCAGCCGATCCCGGTTGGCGTAGGCGCGCATCAGCAGCTCGCGGCGGAAGACCTGGGGCGTCTGTGCCAGGTAGAGGCCGACCCGAGGCAGCGTCTCGACCGTGCGAAGGTCGTCTCCGACCCGCTTGATCGTGTCGGCGACCGGGATCGCCAGCAAGGCGGCGCCATGCTCGCGGGCCGCGGCGAAGACGGCGTCGATCCACTCCGCGACCAGGCACGGCCGCGCGGCGTCGTGCACGGCGACGAAGCCGCACGAGGGGTCCACCAGCTCCAGTGCCCGAGCGACCGAGTCGGGCCTCTCGGCGCCGCCGTCGATGACCCGGATGTTCATGAACGCCACGCTCGGCCGGAACCGGCTCTCGAAGAGCTCGCGGTCTTCGGGGGCGATCACCAGGATGATCTGCCCCACGTCATCGCGGTTGACGAACGGCTCGACCGCGCGGAGCCAGACGGCCCGGCCGTCCAGCTCGGCGTAGACCTTCTTCTGCTTTGGGACGCCGAAACGACTCGATCGCCCCGCCGCCGGCAGGATCACGGCAAAGTCACTCATCGGATCGGGCTCCATGGGGAGAGAGGAGAGGCTCGGCCCCATTGCTCTCCACAATTGTGGTCCCGAGGATGGTGTGAAGTCAATGAAATCCGATTTTCCTTGCCCCCTCGCGCCCCGTCGGTCATCATGGACGCGGCAATAATGCTTTGTCACATGCAATCGCTCGATCGGTAGAAGTCGACAGGACCGGAGTGCGGCGACGATGGAATGCCTTGGACCGCAGTGTGCCTCGATGGTGCTGGAGTGGCTGAAGACGTGGGCCGTCGGGGCGACCGCTGAGGCCCCGGCGGCGGCCCGCCAGGGGGTACTCTGGACGAGCGTCCCCTATCAGGAGGAGGCGCCGGCGATCCGCTCGGCCGCCGAGCTGGACGGGGCGTTCGAGCACCTGCATTACGCCGTTTACCGGAGGTATCACAACCAGTTGACCCGCGCCGAGCGGGCCCGACTGGACAATACGATTGAAAATGCACTGTTCAAGATCGAACGTTATTGCGCGCGGATCGATGGCCCGGAACGTGCGCAGGTCGAGCGCGAATATCAGGCAGTCCACGACCAGGTCCGCGAGGACCGCGAGCGCGCCGAGCGGCTCCGGAGCCAGGCCCGTCGCGCCGAGTTGAAGCTGGCGCAGCTCAACACGCTGACCCCCGAGGGGTTCGAGGAGTTCATCGCCGAGGTCTTCGAGGCGCTCGGCTACGACGTCGAGTGCGTCGGCGGGACCGGCGACGAGGGGGCCGACCTTCGGGTCCGCCGCGACGGTCTCCGAGCGATCGTCCAGTGCAAGTATCACCGCAAGGGGGTCGTCGGCTCGCCCGAACTCCAGAAATTCCTGGGGACAATCCACCACACCCGGAGCCACAAGGGCTTCTTCGTAACCACCCGGACCTTCACGCTCGCTGCCGAGAAATTCGTCGCCGAGCACCCCATCGAGCTCATCGACGGGCCCCGACTCGTCGAGCTCGTCCAAGAGGCGATTGGCCCCGGCGCCCGTAGCGACCCCGAGCCCGCCTGGTTCTGAATCGGGCCGCGACGGTCCTCGC
>JAFANO010000096.1 GCA_019232645.1 Planctomycetaceae bacterium
GAGGATCCTCGGCCATCGTCGCAACACCGCCAACGGCCACGGCGTCCGCCGGTCCCCGCCGGGGGCGGTTGAAGGTCAGAATGAGGGAGCAGATCCGCATGGCCACCGACCGAATCCCCATGTCGAAGGAAGGCTACGACAAGCTCAAGGCCCAGCTCGACAAGATGAAAAACGAGGACATGCCCCGGATCGCCGAGCAGATTGCCCAGGCCCGGGGCTACGGCGACCTCTCCGAGAACGCCGAGTTCGACGCGGCGGTCGAAGCCCAGGGGATGCTCCAGGCCAAGATTAACGACCTCCAGAACGAGCTCGCGCGGGCGCTGATCGTCGACAAGACGACCCTGCCCACCGACCGCGTCATCTTCGGAGCGAAGGTCCGCGTGCTCGACCTCGACCTCGAGGAGGAAGAGGACTTCATCCTGGTCGGGCCCGGCGACGAAGACTACGACCAGAACAAGATCCTGCTGACCAGCCCGATCGGTCAGGGGCTGGTCGGCAAGAAGGTCGGCGAGGAGGTCGAGGTCCCGATCCCCCGGGGTAAGCTCCGGCTGAAGATCCTCGGCATCAGCAGCGGCCTCGAGTGATCTCCCCTCGGGACGGGGAATTGGGACTGACGACTGGTCGAGTCAGGATCTGGCGACGGGCGTCTCCGGCAGTCGGATTCCCTGCTCGCTCCAGGCATCGGGCAACGGTGCGACCAGGCAGATCGCGCGGCGTAGGATGGGATGCTCGATCGTCAGCGCGCGGGCGTGGAGGGCGATGCCGGGCGCGAACGGCCGGGTCGAGCCATAGGTGCTGTCCCCGAGGATCGGCGCCCCGCGGGCCGCGGCCTGGGCGCGGAGCTGGTGCGTCCGTCCCGTCTCGGGCCAGAGCCGGAGCCAGGCCGTGCCCGGCGGCAGCCGTCCGGCCCGATCGCACCGATACCGCGTGACCGCCCGCCGCGCCCCTGGGGCCCGCGGGGCGACCGCCCGGGCCACGCCCGAGGCGTCGGGCGGGGTCACCCAGTCGTCCCACGCGCCCGCCGCATCGAGGCTCGGCTCGGAGGCCCCTGGGGTCTCCTCGACGACCGCCCAGTACTCCTTGACCGCCTGGCGGTCGGCGAACTGCGCAGCGAGCCGTCGCGCGGCCTTGGGGGTCTTGGCCCAGACCACCACCCCCGAGACGGGGCGATCGAGCCGATGGACGGTCGCGATGTAGGCCGACGCCGGGTCGTCGGGGCGGAGGTGGCGGCGGACGGCCTCCTCGAGGGTCGACTCCCGCCCGGGTATCCCCTGGGTCAACAGGCCGGCGTGTTTGACCACTGCCAGGCAGTGCGAGTCTTCATACAGGATGAGCAGCGACTCGGTCATGACGGGAGGGTCCCGCGCCTGGATCGGCCCGGGTGGCCCCTCGGGGATGGTGTGCCACGGACGATGGGGCCGGGGGCGTTGAGGTCGAGATCCCGGACTTGAGAGATCGATGCTCCATCCGGAATCTCGACCCTGGGACGGCCGAGGCCCCGCTCGAGATCTCCGGTCGCCGGATCAGAGCGGGTTGTTGGGGGGCGCCCCCAACGTGCCCATCGGACCCGAGGACGAGGTCGGCGACGGGGAGAGCGTGGGATTCGTTCCGGCCCCGGCGGACGGCGACGTCGGCAGTGCGACCGGGCTCGACGCCTGCGTCGGGACGACCCCGGAGGTGCCGGGAGGCCCGTACGCGTGACCCGTCGGGGCCCCCCAGTTGGTGCTCGCGCCGGGGCCGGGCGTGCCGAACTGGCCGGGTGCACCGGGCTGTCCTCCCGGAGTCCCCGGCGTACTGCCCGGCATCCCCGGCAGCGCGCCCGGCGCCCCGGGCGGGTTGCCCGGCGTGTTGCTCAGGGCATTGCCCGTCATGGGATGCGGGTCCGAGCTGAACAGGGTCGAGCCGGGGGGCATCTGCCGCCCGTCGCTCATGTAGGGACGACCGGGGGGGACTTCGGACCGCGTGCTCTTGCAACCGGACGACGCCAGCAGCAGCATGAGGCCGCAACCGGCCAGGGTCAGGGTGTGCCGATCCATCGGCAAATCTCCTCGTTCCTGGGTAGACGCGAACTGGGATGGGCCCGGTGGGCGGCGACCGCGACGCGGCATCGAGCCGACAACGTCGGGACGATCCACCGAAACGAGGTGTCTGGCCAAGAAAGGAAACCGGACGCCGCCGGGGGTCGTCCCCCCCGACGCGCCCGGATCATAGCGAAGTCGGCGACGCGGTCAAGCGATCCTTGCCCCGGCCCGGCGTGCCGGCCGGCCTCACTTCTTGGCGGCCTCGTAGCGGCGGGCGACCTCGTCCCAGTTGACGGTGTGCCACCAGGCCGCGATGTACTCGGGTCGGCGGTTCTGATACTTGAGGTAATAGGCGTGCTCCCAGACGTCGAGGCCGAGGATCGGGGTCGTGCCGCCGGCCTCCTTCATCAAGGGGTTGTCCTGGTTGGCGGTCGAGGTGATCGCGAGCTTGCCGTCGCCCCCGACAACGAGCCAGGCCCATCCCGAGCCGAACCGGGTGGTCGCGGCCTTGGTGAACGCCTCCTTGAATGCGGCGAACCCGCCGAGGGCGCTCGTGATCGCCTGGGCCAGCGCCCCGGTCGGCTCGCCGCCGCCGGCCGGCTTCATGATCTGCCAGAACAGCGAGTGGTTGGCGTGCCCGCCTCCGTTGTTCCGCACGGCGGTCCGGATCCCCTCAGGGAGGGCGTCGAGGTTGGAGATCAGCTCCTCGATCGGCTTGCCCTGGTGATCGGGGTAGTCCTTCAGCGCCGCGTTGACGTTATTGATGTACGTCTGATGGTGCTTGGTGTGATGGATCTCCATCGTCTTGGCGTCGACGTGCGGCTCCAACGCCCCGTAATCGTACGGCAGGGGAGGCAGAGTGTACTCGGCCATGGTGTCGCTCCTTGGTTGTGTCACCTCGCATCGCGCCGGGGCCAGGATCGGGCCGGCGCGGTCCACGTGTCCCGGTCCGCTCAGGCTACCACATGGCCGGGCGGGTCTCAAAGTGCTTCCGGCCCGAGATCGGGTCGCCGCGCGGGCCCAGGCCGGGGGCCCGCTGCCGGACACCTGTCGGGATTTCGGGGATTTCCCCCGGAGAGGCCGGATTTCCGGTCCGACGTGCCTCCGCACGCCGCCGACCTCCTCCAGAGATCCCTCAGCGATTGACCGCTCGCGGGCATCGTCGATAATTGCTCGGGGAGGGCGCGGGATGCGCCACGACTTGTCGGCACGATCGGACACGCCGCGACCGCGAACCCGCCGTGATCTCGTATTTCGTCCCGATCGGACCATCCGAGATCGGAGTGATCCGATGCCATTGGGGATCAGCGCGCCGCCGCCGAGCGCCCTTGGAGTCCGCCGGCGGCGGAGGCCGATGTTGCTGATGATGGCCCTGATCGCGGCCGCGGGCTTGGCGGCCTGGGGCGCGGGGGTCCCGTCGTCCTCGCCGTGGTCGAGCCCGCCGCCGCCCCTGGCCACCTTGGAAGTGGACCGGGGCGACGTGGCGATGGTCGTGACCGAGAGCGGCTCGCTCGAGAGCGCCGAGAACGCCACGGTGCGCTGCGAGGTCGAGGCGCTGATCGGGATGGTCGGCGGGACGGCGGGCGGGGGCATGGCTGGTGCCCAGGGCGCGCGCGCGGGCCAGGGGGGCAGCGGCTCGACGGCTCCGGCCGGTGGCACCGGAGGCACCTCGGTCCAGGGCGGGTCCGCTCCCGCGAACGCGGCGGCCGCGGCCGCCTCCTCGAGCGCGAGCCCATCGGCGACGACCGGCGCGTCGTCGACCGCCACGACCGCAACGACCGCCGACGACACGGACACCACGACCGCCAACACCAAGCCCGTCATCCGCAGCTTCACCTACCAGGTGGTCCCTCACGTCCCCTTGCGCCCCAAGGCGGTCACGGCCACCCCGCAGCCCAAGGCCCCCCCGCCCCAAGATCCCGCGGCGAGCGGCGGGGGCGGTCGTGGTCGCCAGAACTCGTCGACCATCGTGACCGAGAAGCCCGGCTCGACCCGGATCATCAGCCTCCTGCCCGAGGGGACCCACGTCAAGGCCGGCGACGTCGTCTGCCGGCTCGACGCCTCGGCCTTCGAGGACGCGCTCCAGGCTCAGGAGATCCGCCACGCACAGGCCAAGGCCTGGGTCGATCAGGCGCTGGCGCTCCTCGAGGTCGCCAAGATCACTCTCAGTGAATACCGCGACGGGATCTTCCCCCAGGACCGGCAACTCCTCCGCCAGTACGTCGCTACGTGTCAGCTCGAGGTGGATCGGGCGTCGAAGAACCTCAACTGGTCGCGGGCGGCGGCCAGCAAGGGCGTCCGGTCCACCCAGCAGGTCCGCGCCGACACCCTGGCGCTGCGGCAGGCAGAGATCGCGCTGCGCGAGGCCGAGGGGATGGTCTATCGGCTCGAACATTACACGGGGCCGAAGCTGATCAAGGCGCTGGAGGCGAAGATCGAGGCCATCCGCTCCGACAAGCTTACCCAGGAGGCCTCATTCCAGCTCGAAGACGAACGGCTCAGGAAGCTCCAGCGGATGGTCGCCAACTGCACGATGAAGGCCCCGCGCGACGGCATCGTCGTTTTCGCCAACCAGTCGAACCAGTGGGGGCGGGTCGAGGTCCAGATCGACGAGGGCGTGACCGTCCGCGAGGGGCAGCCGATCTTCCAGCTCCCCGACCCGAGGCATATGCAGGTCAAGGCCCGGATCAACGAGTCGAAGGTCGCGCTGATCCGGCCGGGCCAGCCCGCCTCGATCCGGATCGACGCCTTCCCCGACCGGCCGCTGAAGGGGATCGTGACTGAGATCACCGCGATCCCCGCGCCCGTCAACCGGGCCTCGCCCGACATCAAGGTGTACTTCGCGACAGTCAAGCTCGACGCCGGCGGGTTCGACGCGCTCCGTCCCGGCCTGAGCGCCGAGGTGACGTTCGACGTCCGGTCGCGGCAGGACGTGCCCCGCGTCCCGTTGCAGGCAATCCGATGGCTGGGCGACGAGGCATTCGTCGCGGTGGTGTCGCCATCGCGGACGTCCTGGCACTGGCGCCGGGTCGAGTTGGGCCTGAGCGACCGCTCATACGCCGAGGTGACCTCGGGGCTGGAGGTGGGCGAACAGGTCGTCGCCCACCCCGACCACCTGCCCACTCCCCGGGCCGCCGCGACGGTCGAGGCAGTCGCCGGGACGGCCGATCGAAAGCGGGGTTAGGCCGCGTCCCGCGCGAGGACGCCTGGGCAAAGACGTCAGATGATCGGCAAGGACCTCGCCCTGGTATCCATCGACCGTTTTCCCGTCGTTATCCTGAACCTGGAACCTGAACCTGGAAGTCGAGGATGGAGCTGGGGTTCTTCGTGGGCTCGTCAGTCGGGACGACCCGCGCGAAGGACGGCACGGAGGCGGCCACCCCAAAACA